>JBEIDZ010000050.1:0-10952 GCA_040383215.1 Paracoccaceae bacterium
GATGCTGCTGGTCAGCTGGGCCGCGGCCGCGCTGATGCTGCGCCCTGCGCCGGGCGGGGCGGGGCGGCGCGGGGTGGAGGGGCTGCCGCGCGCGATGCTTTACACGCTTGTGGGCATGACCTTTGCGGGCTGGGTTGCCACGCTGGCGGGCTGGTACACGACCGAGATCGGGCGGCAGCCCTGGCTGGTCCAGGGGGTGCTGACGACCGAGGCGGCACTTGGCCCCGTCGCCGCGCCGATGGTGCTGTCGACGCTGATCGCCTATCTCGCGGTCTATGCGCTGCTGCTTGGCGCCTATGTCACAGTGATCTTCCATCTGGCGCGCAAGGCCTCGCGCGGGGAGCGGGTGTCGACCCGGCCGGCGGTGCCCGACAGCTACCCCGTGCCGGCGGAGTAGGGCGATGCTGGCCGCGCTCTTTGCCGATCCCGAGGTCTGGCTGCCCTTTGTCTTTGCCGTGCTGATGGGCGTGTCGATCCTGATCTATGTCGTGCTTGACGGGTTCGACCTGGGGGTGGGGCTTTTGTTCCCGCTGGCCGACGATGCGGGCAAGGACCGGATGATCGCTGCGATCGGGCCCTTCTGGGATGCCAACGAGACCTGGCTCGTGCTGGCCGTGGGGCTCTTGCTGGTTGCCTTTCCGGCGGCGCATGGGGCGATCCTGACGGCACTTTACCTGCCGGTGGCGGTGATGCTGATCGGGCTGATCCTGCGCGGCGTGGCCTTCGAGTTTCGCGCCAAGGCGCCGCTGCGGTGGAAGCGGTTCTGGAACCGCGCCTTCTTTGCCGGATCGGCGATGACGTCGCTGTCGCAGGGGTTCATGCTGGGGCTTTACATCATGGGGCTGGAATGGGCCTGGCCGCATGTGGCCTTTGCGCTGGTCACGGCGGTGTTCCTGACGGTGGGCTACAGCTTCATCGGCGCGGCCTGGCTGATCGGGAAGACTGACGGGCTGTTGCAGGTGCAGGCGGTGGACTGGGCGCGGGGCGGGATCTGGGGGCTGGTCGCGGGGCTGGCCGCGGTGTCGGCCGCGACGCCGCTGGTAAGCCCGCGGATTCTGGACAAGTGGTTTGCCTGGCCCGAGGCGCTCTGGCTTGCGCCGCTGCCCCTGGCCTCGGCCGCGATCGTGGTCTGGCTCTGGGCCGTGCTGCGGCGGTTGCCGCGACCGGGGGACCGCGGCGCCTGGGCGCCGTTCCGGCTGGCCACGGCGCTGTGGGTGCTGGCCTTCCTGGGGATGGCCTACAGCTTTTACCCTTACGTTGTGCCCGACCAGATGACGATCTATGCGGCGGCGAGCGCGCCCGAGAGCCTCTGGATCATCCTGATGGGCACGATGGTCGTGCTGCCGACGATCCTCGTCTATACCGCCGTGGCCTATGCGGTGTTTCGCGGCAAGGCCACGGCGCTGCGCTACGACTGAGGCCGGCGGGCCTGACCTCGGGGCGCGGATGGCGCGCTGACCGCGAGGGGCTGCGCGAGGCGGTGTTCCTGAAGGTTTGCGCCCGGGCCGATGCGGTCGATCACGGCGAAGAGGCCGGGCGGGGCGAGGGGTGTCAGCACGCCGTGCCAGACATTGCGCAGGAGGTTCACGCCCTGGCCCGGGGCGGTGAGGAAGGCGCGGATGCGGGCAGGGTGGCCGGCGTCATCCTCGGCCACGATGACGAGGAAGGGGTCGGCGGTCATCGGGATGAAGGCCTGGCTGCCGAGCGGGTGGCGTTCGACGAGGTCGATCGTGCAGGGCAGCCTGCGGTGGTCCGAGCGGAAGAGGCTGATCCCGGCGCGGCCATCGGGCCCGAAGTCGAGCCGGGCGCGGTCGTGCCAGCGGCCGCAGAGCCCGGCATTGATGAGCCGGTCGGGGGGGCCGGCAGTGTCGAGCACGTCGCCGAAAGGGGCGAAGGCGGCGGGGGTGAGGGGCTCTGGCGCGATCATCGCGGGTCCTGGCGGAGGGGCGGGGGCTCTGCCCCCGTGCCCCCGGGATGTTTGGGGACAGAAAATGAGGCTTCGGTGGCGCGAGAGGTCGGGGGGCAGCGGCGCTGTCCTCGTCAGGGCGGGGGCGGGCCGAGGGTCAGGGCCGGGTGGCGGTTGACGTCCTTGTAGAGGAGGTAGCGGAAGGGTTCGGTGCCGGTCGCGATGCAGGCCTGCGGGCAGAAGGCGCGCAGCCACATGAAGTCGCCCGGGCCGACATCGACCCAGTCGCGGTTGAGGAGGTAGCGCCCGGTGCCCTGCAGGACGTAGAGGCCGTGTTCCATCACATGGGTTTCGGCAAAGGGGATGCGGCCGCCGGGCCGGAGGGTGACGATGTTGACGTGGCAGTCGTGCCGCAGATCCTCGGGGTCGGCGAAGCGGGTGGTGCCCCAGAGCGTGGTGCCGGCCATCCAGCGGATGGGTGTGGCGGCGTCGGTGGTGACGAAGGAGCCGGGCGCGGGCAGGCCGGGGGCGGGCTGGTAGCGGCGGCGGATCCAGTGCAGGCCGAGCGCGGCGGGGCCGGGGTTGGCGAGGCGCCAGGCCGTGCCGGGGGCGAGGTAGGCATAGCCGCCGGGGGTGAGGATATGGGCGATCCCGTCGAGGGTGAGCACGCCTTCGCCCTGGGCGACGAAGAGCACGGATTCGGCGGCGGGATCGGGCTCGGGGCTGTCCGAGCCGCCCTCGGGCGCGATTTCGAGCGCGTATTGGGCGAAGGTTTCGGCAAAGCCCGAGAGCGGGCGGGCGAGGATCCAGGCGCGGGTGCGGGTCCAGCCGGGAAGGTAGCTGGTGACGATGTCGCGCATGACGGTGGCGGGGATGACCGCATAGGCCGGGGTGAAGACGGCGGCGGAGGCGGCGGGGTCGGCCGACTGGGGGGGCAGGCCGCCGGGCGGGAAGGCGTAGGAGGGCGCGAAGGGCAGCGTCATGGCAGGACCGCCTGGAGGCGCAGGAGCGCGATGCGTTCGACCTGGGCGCAGGCGGTGGCGAATTCGGTGGCGCGGTCGTTGGCGATGCGGGTTTCGAAGGCGGCGAGGATCGAGGCCCGGGTATGGTCGCGCACGGCGATGATGAAGGGAAATCCGTGGCGGTCGACATAAGCCGCGTTGAGCGTGGTGAAGCGGGCGCGTTCGGCATCGGTCAGCGCGTCGAGCCCGGCGCTGGCCTGTTCGGCGGTCGAATCGGGTGTCAGGCGGCGGGCGGCGGCCAGCTTGCCGGCGAGGTCGGGATGGGCCCGGAGCACCGCTTCGCGGTCCGCGGGCGAGGCCGCGCGGAAGATGCGGGCGAGCGCATTGTGCAGGCCTGCGGCGGTGTCATGGGCGGGGCCGAGTTCGAGCGCCCAGGCGCGTTCGGCGATCCAGGGGGAGTGTTCGAAGATGCCGCCGAAGCGGGCGACGAAGGTGGCGCGGTCCATCCGGCTGGGCCGGTCGCGGCGCCGGGGCGGGTGGGTCGCGACCCAGTGGGCGGCGATGGCGGAGCGGGTGGCGAACCAGGCGCCACCCTTCTGTGCGGCATGGTCGAGGAAACGGACGAGGCCCGCGATCTTGCCGGGGCGGCCGATGAGGCGGCAGTGCAGCCCGACCGAGAACATCCGCCCGCCTTCGGCATGGAGCGTGTCGAAGCTGTCGATGAGGTAGTCGGCGAACTGGCCGCCGGTGATGTAGCCCGGGGCGGTGGCAAAGCGCATGTCGTTGGCTTCCAGGGTATATGGGATCACGAGCTGGTCGCGGTCGCCGTATTCGGCCCAGTAGGGCAGGTCGTCGTCATAGGTGTCGCTGATCCAGTCGAAAAGCCCGGTTTCGGCGGTCAGGCGGGTGGTGTTGACGGAGGAACGCCCGGTGTACCAGCCTTTCGGCGGGGCGCCCACGACCTCGGTATGCAGGCGGATCGCCTCGGCGATGGCGGCGCGTTCGGTCGCTTCGTCCATGTCGCGGTGGTCGATCCATTTCAGGCCGTGGCTGGCGATGTCCCATCCGGCGGCCTTCATCGCGGCGACCTGGGCGGGGGCGCGGGCGAGCGCGGTGGCCACGCCGTAGATGGTGACCGGCAGGCTGCGCGCGGTGAAGAGGCGGTGGAGCCGCCAGAAGCCCGCGCGGGCGCCGTAGTCGTAGAGCGATTCCATGTTGGCATGGCGCATCCCCGGCCAGGGCTGGGCGCCGGCGATGTCGGAAAGGAAGGCCTCGGAGGCGGCGTCGCCGTGCAGGAGCGCGTTTTCGCCGCCTTCCTCGTAATTCAGCACGAGGCTGACCGCCACGCGGGCGCCGCCGGGCCAGTGCGGATCGGGGGGGGTCGGGCCGTGGCCGTGGAAATCGCGGGGGTAGCGGGGCGGTGTATCCATGCGTCACGGTGTAAGGCCGCAGGGGAGGGGGTTGCAAGCCGGACGGCACGCTGTGAGGCTGGCAGCCATGATGGAGGCGGGAATGGCTGAGGGCTGGCTGACGACGCATGTGCTGGATACCGCGCGGGGATGTCCGGCGGCGGGGCTGCGGATCGTGCTTTACGCGCTGGAAGGCGAGGGACGGCGGCGGATTGCCGGGATGGTCACGAATGCGGACGGGCGGACGGACGGTCCGATCCTGCCGCGGGGAGATTTCGTGACGGGGACCTATGAGCTGGTCTTTCACGCCGGCGATTATCTGCGGGCGACCGGGCAGGCGGGGGCGGAGCCGCTGTTTCTTGACGAGGTGCCGATCCGGTTCGGGATGGCGCAGGCGGCGCATTATCATGTGCCGCTGCTCTTGTCGCCCTATGGCTATTCGACCTACCGGGGGAGTTGAGCGGGCGGGGGGCCCCGCAGAGCCGCACCCCTCCGGAGGAAGTGAGCGAGACTGACGGGGCCGGCCCTGGCCGGGATGCCTCGCGGGGTTGGCGGGGTGTCAGCTCCAGCCGCCGCGGGGGCCGTCGCGGCGCAGGCGCATGGCATAGAAGAAGCGGTCGGCGGGGTGGAGGTTGACGGAGGCGAGAAGCACCCGGCCGCTGTCGTCGAGATAGCGGCGGGTGACGCGGACGACGCTCCTGCGCGGCTTGAGGCGGAGCGCGGCGGCGGCGAGCCGCGGAGCGGGGGTCACGCGGATGTCCTGTTCGACGAGTGCGACCTGCACACCGAAGCGGGCTTCGACATGGGGATAGATCGCGCCTGCGATGCCCGGCAGGTCGGGCCCGATGGCGGCGAAGGCGCGGTTGATCAGGATGGTGGTGTGGCAGATCGGCAGGCCACCGTCCTGTTCAAGGCGGAGCCCGCGCAGGATGAGCCATTCCTCTTCGCCCGACGGGCCAAGATCGGCGGCATCCTCGGGCCCGGGGCGGGCCAGCGTGATATCGGCGATGCTGAGACGGGTATCGGCGGCATACTGGAAGAGTTCGGCGAGCGAGCGCATGTCGTGGACGTAGCCCGGCTGCGCCTCGGTCGAGATGACCTGGCTGCCGGAACCCTGGCGGCGCAGGATGTAGCGCGCCTCGGTCAGCAGGCGCAGCGCTTCGCGCACGGTATGGCGGGAGACGCCGAATTCGCCGCAGAGCTCGGCCTCGGTGGGCAGGAAGCTGCCCACGGGGTGGAGTCCGCTGGCGATGCGGTCGCGCAGGATGTCGGAGAGCTGCGCATAGCGGGGGCGGTGGTCGTCAGGCATCGCGGGCTGCTTTCATCAGGGTATCGCGGTGGTCGGGGGCGGCGATGGCGGCAAGGCGGCGGGCGTGGTCGGACAGCGGGGCTTCGCGCAGGTGGGCGGCGCCGTATTCGGTGACGACGATGTCGGTATCGGCGCGGGTGACGGTGACGGGCGTGCCGGGGGCGAGGCGGGGCACGATGCGTGAGGTGCCGTCGCGGGCGGTGGCGGGCAGGGCGAGGATGGAGCGGCCGCCGATGCTCGCCCGGGCGCCGCGGATGAAGTCGACCATGCCGCCCTGGCCGCTGATCTGGCGCCCCGAGAGCCATTCGCCGTTGGCCTGGCCGGTCAGGTCGACCTCGATCACGGAATTGACCGAGACGAAGGCGGGGAGGGCGGCGAGCGTGGCGGGCGCATGGGTCTGGCCCACGGGTGCGATGGCAAGCGGCAGGTCGGGCAGGCTCGCGTAGAAGGCGCGGCTGCCGAGCCCGACGCCGGTGGTGATGCCGCGGGGAAAGCGGTCGGCGCGGATGCCGTCCGAGACCATCCCGGCGTGCAGGGCGAGGTCCGGGACGGGGGTATCGGCCAGGGCGGCGAGGATCGCGGTCTGGAGCCGCCCGAGCCCGAGTTGCAGCGTGTCGCCCGGGCGCAGGAGCGCGAGGACCTGGGCCGCGATGGCGCGCTGGGTCGCATCGGGGGCGGGGAGGGGCAGTTCGGGCAGGGGGGAGGCATCCTCGGCCAGGGCGGCGAAGCGGTCGCGCGGCAGGCGCGGGGCGGCGGGAAGGTCGGGCATGGCGGGGTTGACGAGCCCGATGAGGCGGGCGCCGGCGGCGAGCGCGGCGGGGGCGAAGTCGCAGGTGAGCCCGTAGCCGAGTGTCCCGTCGGCGCGGGGCGGGGGCACGGTCATGGCCACCCAGTCGACCAGGCCGGGGCGCGACAGGCGGGCCCAGAAGGCCGAGTAGTGCAGCGGCAGATGGTCCACCTGCGGGCCGGTGAGCGTGGGGGAGGGAAAGATCGTTTCGACCCGGACGCCATCGCCGGTGGCGGTGAGGTCGCGGGTATTGACACCGGGGATGAAGGCGCCGGTCAGGATGACGCCCTGCCAGAGCGCGGGATCGGCGGCGGCCGCGTCGAGCAGCCCGGTGGGTTCGCTCGCCGAGCCGGCGACGAGGACGCGACCCGCGCCGCGCAGGAGTTCCGCCGCGGCCCGGAGGGAAGTGAAGGCCATCGGGCCGCCTTTCGAACGCTCTTGCGGGACTGATGTGAACCGATAAATATGTCCGGACAAATTTTCAAGCGGGTCCGGCCGCTTTGGGGGTGCCGATGGGCGGCGCGGAGGCGACGATCACCGAAAGGCTGGCGGCGATTGTCGCCCGGCCCGTGGCCGCGGCTGAACGGGAACGGGCGGCGCTGCATCTTCTGGACTGGGCGGGCTGCGTCCTGGGCGGCCTGCGCGAGGAGACGGGGCCGGCAATGGCCGCGCTGGGCGGGCATCCGCTGGCGGGCGCGGGGACGGGCGAGGTCGGGCTGTCGGGCGGGTTCGGGAGCCTCATCGAGATGGACGATGTGCATCGGGCGGCGCTGTTGCACCCCGGGCCGGTGGTGGGGGCGGTGGTGGCCGCGCTGCCGGGCGGGGACGGTCTTGCGGCGCTGGTGCGCGGCTATGAGGCGATGATCCGCCTGGGCGCGGCGGTCGGGCCGGGGCATTACGCCTTTTTCCACAATACCGCGACCTGCGGGGGGATCGGTGCGGCTGTTGCGGCGGCTTCGGCCATGAACCTCGGGCCGGAGCGGACGGTCTGGGCGATGGGGCATGCGATGTCGCTCGCGGGCGGGCTCTGGCAGTGCCGGCACGAGCCGGTGGCGACCAAGCATCTGCATGTCGCCGAGGCGGCGCGGCGGGGCCTTGCGGCGGCGCGCTGGGCCGGGGCGGGGCTGGCCGGGCCGCGCAGCATCCTGGAGGGGGTGCAGGGGTTCTTTGCCGCCGTCGCGCGGGATGGCGATCCGGCGGCGGTGGTGGCCGCGCCGGAGGGTCCCTGGCGCATCCATGAGGTGAGTTTCAAGCCCTGGCCCGCCTGCCGGCATGCGCATCCGGCGATCGACGCGGCGCTGGCCCTGCGGGGGCGGATCACGGGAGAGCCTCTGGTCGTCACGGTCGAGACCTATGGCGATGCGGTGAAGTTCTGCGACAGGCCCGCGCCGGTCACGGCGGGGGAGGCGCGGTTTTCGCTTCAGCATGCGGTGGCGGTGGCGCTGAGCGCGGGCCCGCCGCCGCCCGAGGCCTTCGAGGCGGGGGCGCTTGGCGCGCAGGCGGCCTTGCGGGGGCGGGTGAGGGTGGTCAGGGATGCGGGCTTTGATGCGGCCTATCCGGCGCATTTCGGGGCGCGGGTCACGGTCGAGACCGGGGCGGGGCGCTGGAGTGAGACGGTCGCCGACGCCTGGGGTGATGCCGAGAACCCGATGGCGGCGGGGGATGTGGTGGCCAAGTTCCGCCGGCTGGCCGCCTGGGGCGGGGTTGGCGAGGCGCTGGCCGGGCGGCTTGAGGCCGCGGTGATGGCGCTGCCCGGGGGCGGCGGGATGGAGGCCGTGACGGCGGCGATGCGCGCGGTGGCGGCGCAAGGACAGGGAAGTGCGGGATGACGGACAGGACGGGCGGGGCGGGCCGGCGGGGCGGGGCGGGGCCGACCTATTTCGACGCGATGGATTATCCGGGCCTGATCGCCGAATACGGCCGGCCCGAGGAGTTCGTCACCCGCTTTGGCCGGCTGTCGCGCGACGCCTTGCGCGCGCTGCAGGAGCGGCGGTTTGCGAAGGTGATGGAATTTGCGTGGAAGGTGCCGTTCTACTGCCGGCTTTGGGGGGAAAAAGGGATCGAGCCGGGCGACATCCGGGGACTTGATGACATCGGGCTTCTGCCGACCTATGGGAAGGGGGACCTCATGGCCTCGGTCGAGGCCCATCCGCCGATCGGGGATTTCCATGGGCTTGATACCTATCCCGCGGGGCAGCGGCCGCCGCTGATCTTTCAGACGACGAGCGGGACGACAGGACGGCCGCAGCCGCTTCTGTTCGGGCCGCGGTCGCGCGAGGTGCAGAACCTGCTGCTTGCCCGGTTCTATGCGCTGATGGGGATCGGGCGGGAGGATGTGATCCATTCGGTCTATGGCCACGGGATGGTCAATGGCGGGCATTACGTGCGCGAGGCGGTGACGCACTGGACGGGGGCGCAGTTCCTGAGCGCGGGCACAGGGGTGGAGACACGGTCGGCCCAGCAGGTGGGGCTGATGCGCGATTTCGGCGCGACGGCGATCGTGGGGTTCGGCGATTACATCCGCTATCTGAGCGATATCGCCCGGGCGAACGGGATCGAGCCGGGGCGCGACATCCGGGTGCGGGTGATCGCGGGCCATATCGGGGCCGAGAGCAAGGAGGCGCTGTCGGCCGCCTGGGGCGGGCCGGAGGTGTTCGACTGGTACGGCGTGGGCGATACCGGGGCGATTGCGGGCGAGGGGCCCGACCATGACGGGATGTATGTGCAGGAGGATGCGCAGTTCATCGAGATCCTGGATGTCGAGACCGGGGCGCCGGTGGCCGAAGGGGCGAGCGGCGACATGGTCTGCACCTGCCTGTTCAAGGACGACGTCTTTCCCATCGTGCGGTTCAACACGCATGACGTGTCGGCCTTCCGCCCGGGAGAGGGCGCGCTGGGGCTGAGCCTGCGGCGGATCGCGGGCTTCCTCGGGCGGTCGGACAACATGGTCAAGCTGCGGGGGATCAACGTCTATCCCACGGGGATCGGGGCGATCCTGACCGAGAACTTTGCCGAGCTGATGTCGGAATATGTCTGCGAGGTGAGCCGCGCCGGCGGGCGCGAGGAGATGCTGGTCCGGATCGAGACGCGGGGGGCGCGGGATGCCGATTGCGCGCCCTATGAGGCGCTCTTGCGGGCGCGGCTCGGGGTGGACATGGCGGTGCGGCTGGCCGCGCCGGGCGAGCTTGCCGGGCTGACGCAGATCGAGGTGCGCCAGAAGCCGGTCCGGCTGATCGACAGGCGCAAGGGATGAGTGCGGCCGGGGCGGCCATCGGGGCAGGGATCGGCGCGGCGCTGGCCCGCGCGCGGGCGGCCGAGGGATTGCGGGCCTTCATCACGCTGATCGCGGAGGCCGAGGGAGGCGCGGGGCCGCTTGCCGGCGTGCCGGTGGCGGTGAAGGACAATATCGCGGTCCGGGGCGTGGCGACGACGGCGGGCACGCGCGCCTTTGCCGACCGGATCGCACCGCGCGATGCGACGGTCGTGGCACGGCTGCGCGCGGCCGGGGCGGCGGTGATCGGCACGACGAACATGGACGAGGGTGCGCTGGGTGCGACCACGGACAACCCGTTCTGGGGGCGCTGCCTGAACCCGCTGGGCGAGGAGCTGACGCCCGGGGGGTCCTCGGGCGGGTCGGGGGCGGCGGTGGCGGCGGGGATCGTGCCGCTCGCGCTTGGCACCGACACGATGGGGTCGGTGCGGTTGCCCGCGGCCTATTGCGGGGTCTGGGGGATGAAGCCCACGCGGGGGCTGATCCCGGTGACGGGGCTTGTGCATCTGTCCTGGTCGCTGGACAGCATCGGGCCGCTGGCCACGGGGCCGGATCTGATCCTGGCCGCGCTGCGGGCAATGGCGGGGCCGGACGGGGAGGATGTCTTTGCCCTTCCGCCCCCGGCCGGATGGGACGATGACCGCGCCCCCGACCGGCCGGTGCTGGGTGTGCCGGACTGGGCGGCGCTGTCGCCCTGCGAGGGGGCGGTGGAGGAGGGGTTTGCGGCCTTCCTGGCGCGGGTGGCGGCGCTGGGGGTGGAGTTGCGGCCGCTGAGCGTGCGCCACTGGGCGCCGGGCGCGATGCGGCGGGCGGGGCTTCTGGTCGCCGAGGCCGAGGCGGCGGGGCTGCTCGCGGCGGCGCTGGAGGCGCGCCCGGACGGGTTTTCGCCGGCCTTCCGCGCAGCGATGGCCTATGGTGCGAAGGCGGCCGGAGCGCGCGTGGCAGCGGCCTATCGGGTGCTGGCCGAGGCCGGCGCGGGGGCAAGGGCGGCGGTGGCGGGGGTGGACGCGTTGCTGATGCCGACGGCGCCGCAGCGGGCCTTTGCCCATGGCCAGCCGGTGCCCGCCGGGCAGGCGGATTTCACCGCGCTCGCCAATGCAGGCGGGCTGCCCGCTTTGGCCTTTCCGCTGCCCGCTTTGGACGGGGGACTGCCGCTGTCGGCGCAGCTCATGGGACCCGCCTTTTCCGAAGGGCGGCTTGTCGCCATCGCCCGGCTGCTCGCGGGGGTCGCATGAGCCTTGACCTCGTGGCGCGGGCGGGATGGGCGGCGACGGGGGCCATGGACCCCGAGGCGGTGGTTCATTCGGC
>JBEIDZ010000051.1:0-10921 GCA_040383215.1 Paracoccaceae bacterium
CGCATCCTGTCGGCCGATGACTGGACGGACTTCGTGGAAACCTGGCTCGACGGCGGCATCAGCCTGCCGGGCGGGGGCGCAATCCGGCCCGCCCCGGTCATGACGGCCGAAGGCAACCTGCGCAGCACCGTCTCCCTCGCGATCGAGGCGCAGCCCTTCGTCATCGCCCGCTGGGACCTGACCTTTCCCGAAAACCGCTTCTTCGACGTCGAACTCCAGCCCGAGGGCGGCATACTGTTGCGCGGGATGAAGCCCCAGGGCTCGGCCGAGCCCTGGGCAGAGCCCCCGGCAAAGATCGACACCTGCGCGGGCGAAAAACGGTTCATCCTCTATCACACCGCGACCGAAGCGCCGGCGACCGCCAGTCTTGACGTCACGGTGGAGGGCGACGAGACGGGGGGCGCCTGCTGCCTCGTCGGTCTCTGGAAACCCACGCAGGAGACGCTGGCGGGCCTCGCCACCGAAGGGATCGACGTCGGCGCACCGATCATCGCGATGGCCGGCGGATCGCTCAGCTGCGACCATGACGGCGGCGGCTGGACGCTGGACTTTGCCTCTGACCGGACCGGGCGCATCAGCTTCGACGGCCACACGACCCGGTGTTCGGTCAGTGCAGAGGGCCAACGCATGACCATGATCTCAGAACGGACCGGCCAGACCGTCTTCGACTGGTCGGTCCGCGGTCCGGGCAATGGCGCGACCCGCTATACCGGCCATGACGTCGTCTGGTCCCATACGATGAAGATCGGCCCGATGTCGCAGAACACGACGGGCCCCGATGACGGCCCCTCGGGTGTGCCAGGCGGCTTTGCCTTCACCTGCGACGGCGATGCCCTGACGATCCAGGGGCTTTACGGTCTGTCGCGGTTCGAGGGCGAATATCTCCGCGTCCCGGTTGCCGAAGAGGGCAGGGCGGCCGAATAGGGCAGCGGGGCCGGATAACGCAGGGGGCCGGCTGTCCCGCCAGCCGTGCCGGGCGGAGGCAGCCCCCGCCCGGCACGCAGACCTGACCGCAGCCCCTGCGTCACGCGCGAAGGTCGAAGCGGTCGGCCTCCATCACCTTTACCCAGGCGGCCACGAAGTCGTGGACGAACTTCGCCCCCGCATCGTCCTGGGCATAGACCTCGGCATAGGCGCGCAGGATCGAATTCGACCCGAAGACCAGATCCGCCCGGGTCGCCGTCCGCACAGTCTTGCCGGTCTTGCGTTCGACAACGTCGTAAAGGTTCGACCCCTTCGGCACCCAGGCAAAGCGCATGTCCGTGAGCGTGGCGAAGAAGTCGGTCGTCAGCGCCCCCGGCCGGTCGGTAAAGACGCCATGCGCCGTCCCGCCGTGGTTGGTCCCCATCGCGCGCATGCCGCCGACCAGCACCGTCATCTCGGGCGCGGTCAGCCCCAGAAGCTGGGCCCGGTCGAGCATCAGCTCCTCGGCGGTGACCGCATAATCCTCCTTCATCCAGTTGCGGAACCCGTCGGCGACGGGTTCGAGCACGGCAAAGGACGGGGCATCCGTCGCGGCCTCGGCCGCATCGCCGCGCCCGGGCGTGAAGGGCACGGTGACGGCATGGCCCGCGGCCTTTGCCGCCTGTTCCACGCCCACATTGCCGGCCAGCACGATGACGTCCGCAAGGCTCGCCCCGGCGGCAGCCGCGATCGGGCCAAGCACCGAGAGCACGCGGGCCAGCCGCGCGGGCTCGTTGCCCTCCCAGTCCTTCTGCGGGGCCAGCCGGATGCGTGCGCCATTCGCGCCGCCCCGCTTGTCGGACTGGCGGAAAGTGCGGGCACTGTCCCAGGCCGTGCTGACCAGATCGGCGACCGACAGGCCCGCGCCCGCGATGCGCGCCTTGACGCCGGCCACGTCCCAGCCGGTCGGGCCGGGGGGCACCGGGTCCTGCCAGATCAGGTCCTCCTGCGGCACCCAGGGGCCAAGATAGCGCACCTTCGGCCCCATGTCGCGATGGGTCAGCTTGAACCAGGCGCGGGCAAAGGCATCGGCAAAGGCGGCGGGGTCCTTGTGGAACCGCTCCGAGATCTTGCGGTAAGCCGGGTCCACCTTCATCGCCATGTCGGCATCCGTCATGATCGGCATGGTCCGGATCGCGGGGTCCTCGACATCGGGGGGCATGTCCTCTTCGCGGATGTTGACCGGCATCCACTGCCAGGCCCCGGCGGGGGATTTCCTCAGCTCCCAGTCATAGTTCAGCAGCAGGTGGAAATAGCCGCCGTCCCACCTGGTCGGGTTGGTCGTCCAGGCGCCTTCGATCCCGCTTGTCACCGTATCCCGCCCGATCCCCCGGGTGGTATGGTTCATCCAGCCAAGCCCCTGTTCCTCGATCCCCGCGGCCTCGGGCTCGCGGCCAAGCCGCGCGGCATCGCCGTTGCCATGGGCCTTGCCCACGGTATGGCCCCCGGCCGTCAGGGCGACCGTCTCCTCGTCGTTCATCGCCATGCGGGCAAAGGTCAGCCGCACGTCATGGGCGGTGCGCGCGGGGTCGGGCTTGCCATCCACCCCCTGCGGGTTGACATAGATCAGCCCCATCACCACCGCGGCCAGCGGGTTTTTCAGCGACTCCCGGTCCTGCGGGTTCTCATAGCGCTGGTCGGTCAGCCATTCCTTCTCGGACCCCCAGTAGGTGTCCTTCTCGGGATGCCAGATGTCCTCGCGCCCGAAACCGAAGCCGAAGGTCTTCAGCCCCATCGATTCATAGGCGATCGTGCCGGCCAGGGCCATCAGGTCGGCCCAGCTCAGGCGGTTGCCGTATTTCTTCTTGATCGGCCAGAGCAGCCGGCGCGCCTTGTCGAGGTTGGTATTGTCGGGCCAGGAATTCAGCGGCGCAAAACGGTGGTTGCCGGTGCCCGCCCCGCCGCGCCCGTCGGCCATGCGATAGGTGCCGGCGGCATGCCAGGTCATCCGGATCATCAGCCCGCCGTAATGGCCCCAGTCGGCGGGCCACCAGTCCTGGCTGTCGGTCATCAGCGCGACCAGATCGCGCTTCAGCGCCGCGAAGTCGAGCGTCGTGACCTCCGTGCGGTAGTCGAAGCCCGCGAGCGGGTTCACCTTGCCGTCATGCTGGTGCAGGATGTCGAGGTTGAGCGTCTTTGGCCACCAGTCCGTGACCGTGATCCCGGTTTCGGTGATCGCACCGTGAACCACCGGGCACTTGCCGCTGCGCGGGCTGTCGTTTCCGTCCATCATGTCGGGCCTCCGGAGGATTGAACCTGTGGCGGGGGCCCTGTCGCCGCGGGCGCACGCCCCGGCGACGGACGATTCCCGCCTGCAGCGCGGTCCCTATCACGCTGTCGCTGCGATCGGTATCCGCATTTTCCCGCCGGCTGCGTCTTGTCGCAGCCTATCCCGGGCCGCGCGAAAAAGCCGCGAACCGCACGAAACCGCCCTTGCGGCAGCGCCGCCTTTGGGCGACCAATCCAGCCAAGGATTGACCCGAGGAGAACCGCCATGACCCGCAAACGCCCCACCGTCGCCGACCTGCGTGCCGCCAAGGGGAAGGGACAGAAGACGATGCTGCGCGTCCTGACCATCGACGAGGCCGCCGCGGCCGAGGCCGCCGGGATCGACGTCGTCTCGCTGCCGTACGAACTCGTCACCCATCCCGATTACCGCAAGGTGGCGCCCACGCTCTTTTCCATGACCGGGATCACCCATCTGCAGGCCGGCACGCCCGACGACTACCTGCGCTTTGCCTGCGATGCGATGAACCGCGGCGCCGATGCCGTCTACTGCTCGGGCAGCCTCAGGACGGTCGAATACCTGGCGCGCGAATTCATCCCCGTGGTCGGCCATGTCGGCCTTGTCCCGGCGCGCGCGACCTGGACCGGCGGTTTCCGCGCCGTGGCCAAGACCGCCGACAGCGCCCTCGCGCTTTACGAGGAATGCAAGGGCTACGAGAATGCCGGCGCCATCGCGGTCGAGATCGAGGTCGTCCCCGCCGAGGTCGCGACCGAGATCAGCCGCCGGCTGAAGCAGCTTCTCCTGTGGTCGATGGGCGCGGGTGCGGGCTGCGATGCGCAATACCTTTTCGCGATGGACATCCTGTGCGACCACAAGGGCCACATGCCGCGCCATTCCAAGGTCTATCGCAACTTCGCCGCCGAATATGACCGCCTCCAGGCCGAACGCGTCGCCGCCTTCACCGAATTCCGCCGCGATGTCGAAACCGGCGCCTTCCCCGAAGACAAGCACGTCGTCCACATGGAGCCCGCCGAACTCGCCGCCTTCCGCGCCCGCCTCGCGTAGGGTGGGTGAAACCCACGCGCGCCCCGCCCGTAGGGTGGGTGAAACCCACGTTCCCCCCGCCCGTAGGATGGGCGCAACCCACGCGCGCCCCCGTCCGTAGGGTGGGAGCAACCCACCTCTGCCTCTCCATGTGGCCGGCCCCGCGCCCAGGCGGTTGACAGGGCCCTGCCTTTGCGCCGACCCTGCCGCCGCCCCGACCAAAGGACAGCGCCGTTGGAGATCGCACTTCCGGATCGCGTCGTCATCGTGACCGGCGCCGCCAGCGGCATCGGCGCCGCCATCGCCCGGCGCTGTGCCGCCGCCGGTGCGCGGCTCGTCCTGGCCGACCGCGATGCCGAGGGGCTGGCCCGTGTCGCGGCGAGTGCCGACGCCGAGACCGAATTGGTCGTGACCGACCTTGCCACGACCGAAGCCCCCTTCGCCATCTCCGCCGCCGCCCGCGCCCGCTTCGGCCGGATCGACGCGCTCGTCAACAACGCGGCCTCGGTCGAACGGGCGCGCCTTCTGGACACGACGCCCGACTTCTTCGACCGCCTCTTCGCGATCAATACCCGCGCGCCCTTCTTCCTGATGCGCGAAACCGTGGCCGACCTGCGCGCGCGCGGCGCCCCCGGGGCGATCGTCAACATCCTCTCGGTCAACGCGCCCTGCGGCCTGCCCGACCTTGCCGTCTATTCCGCGACCAAGGGCGCGCTCGCCACGCTCACGCTCAACACCGCCAATGCCCACATGGCCGACCGCATCCGTGCCAACGGCATCAACCTCGGCTGGGCGCTGACCGAAGGCGAGGACCGCCTCCAGCGCAGCCTGGCCGGAGAGGACTGGCTCGCCCGCGCCACCGCCGGCCTGCCGCTCGGCCGGCTGATCGCGCCCGACGACTGCGCCCGCCTGGCCCTCTGGCTCCTCTGCGATGCCTCCGCGCCCCAGACCGGCACCGTGACCGACCTCGAACAGCGGGTGCTTCTTGCACCGTGAAAGGCACCCGATGACCGCATCCTACGACTTCGCCAACCGCCACGTGCTTGTCATCGGCGCAAGCCGCGGCGGCATCGGCGCCGCCATCGCCCGCGCCTTTCAGGACAGCGGCGCCACCGTCGCCATCACCGGCGCCGAGGATGCGCCCGCCCCCGGGGATGCCGCCCGCTTTCCCTATACCCGGCTCGACGTGACCGACGATGCCGCCATCGCCACCCTTGCCGCCGCCACGCCGCAGCTTGACATCCTCGTCAACTGCGCCGCCATCACCCGCCGCGGCGAAGAGATGGAGCCCGGCTTCTTTTCCCGCGTGCTCGACATCAACCTCACCGGCAGCTTCCGCACCGCGCTGGCCTTCCACGGCCATCTTGCCCAGACCCGCGGCGTGTTGATCAACATCGCCTCGATGTATGCCGTCTTCGGCAGCCCGCAGAACCCCGCCTATGGCGCCTCCAAGGCGGCCGTCGTGCAACTGACGAAATCGCTCGCCATCGCCTGGGCGGGTGACGGCATCCGCGTCAACGCCATCGCCCCGGGCTTTGTGGTGACCGAACAATCGGCCCGCTCGCGCCAGAACCCCGACCATGTCGCCCGCGTCACCGCGCGCACGCCGATGGGCCGCTGGGGCGAACCCGCGGACATCGCGGGCCCTGCGCTCTTCCTCGCTTCGGACGATGCGCAATTCGTCACCGGCGTCACCCTGCCCGTTGACGGGGGCTATGCGATTGTCTGACATGGGCTGCGCAAGGGGGGCCCCATGACCACGACCGCCGCCGTCATCGGCACCGGCTTCATCGGCAGCGTCCATATCGCCGCGCTGCGCCGGCTTGGCATCCCCGTGGCGGGCGTGCTCGGATCCTCGCCCGCGCGGGGGGCGGCGCGCGCCGCCGCGCTGGGCCTGCCCCGCGCCTATGCCTCGCTTGACGACCTTCTGGCCGACCCGGCCGTCGATGTCGTCCATGTCACCTCGCCCAACGACCTGCATTACCCCCAGGTCAGGGCGATCCTCGCCGCCGGCCGGCATGTGATCTGCGAAAAGCCGCTTGCCATGACCTCGGCCCAATCGGCCGAGATGGTGACGCTCGCCCGTGCATCGGGCCGCATTGCGGCGGTCTGCTACAACATCCGCTTCTATCCGCTGAACCAGCATGCCCGCGCGCTCGCCGCCTCCGGCGCGCTTGGCGATCTGCGCCTCATTACCGGGCATTACCACCAGGACTGGCTCGCGAAAGACACCGACTGGAACTGGCGTCTTGTCCCCGATGCCGGGGGCGCGCTGCGCTCGGTCAGCGACATCGGCACCCACTGGCTCGACCTCGTCAGCTTCATCGCGGGCGAACGGCCAAGCCATCTGCTGGCCGAACTCCAGACCTTCATCCCCGTCCGCCGGCGCCCCGCAGGCCCGGTCGAAACCTTTGCGACGGCCCGGGGCGCAACCCTGCCCGAAACGGTCACGACCGATGATGCAGCCCAGATTCTGCTGCGCTTTCCCTCGGGCGCGCGCGCGGCCTTCACCACCTCGCAGGTCAGCCACGGCCGCAAGAATTCGCTCCGCTGGGATATCGCGGGCGCCCTCGGCTCGGCCGCCTGGGACAGCGAAACGCCCGACCACCTCTGGCTCGGCCATCGCGATGCGCCGAGCCAGGTGCTCCAGCGCGACCCTGCGCTGATGCTCGCCCCCGGTGCCGCCGCGGCCAGCCTGCCCCCCGGCCATGTCGAAGGCTTTGCCGACAGCTTCCACGCCTTCTTCCGCGCCGTCTATGCCGATATCGCCGCCGGCCACCGCAGCCCCGCCGCCACCTGGGCCAGCTTCGAGGACGGCCATGCCGCCATGGTCTTCTGCGACGCCGTGATTGCCAGCGCGCAAAGCCAGTCGTGGACCCCGATCCGACAGGAAAAGACACCATGAAACTCGGCCTGCTCACCGCCCCCTTTCCCGACACGCCGCTGATGGAGGTGGCCGACTGGGCCGCTGCCCACGGCCTTGGCTGTCTGGAAATCGCCTGCTGGCCCGCCGCCGGGGGCGAAAGGCGCCGCTATGCCGGCACCTGCCACATCGACGTGGCCAGCCTCTCGCCCGCTCAGGCCGAAGAGATCATGGATGCCCTTGCCCGCAAGGGGGTGACCGTCTCGGCGCTCGGCTACTACCCCAACCCGCTCCACGCCGACGAGGATCACCGCAGCGCCGTGATCGGCCACCTCAGGCTTGTCATCGCCGCTGCCGCCCGGATGGGGGTCGGCAAGGTCAACACCTTCGTCGGCGGCGACCGCAGGCTGACGCTCGACGACAACTGGACCCGCGCCCAGGCGATCTGGCCCGCGATCCTTGCCCATGCGCGCGACCATGGCGTGACGCTCGCCTTCGAGAACTGCCCGATGATCTTTTCGCGCGACGAATGGCCGGGCGGGCACAACATCGCCTATTCGCCCCTTATCTGGCGGCGCATCCTGTCGGAATGGGACGGGACGGGGATGAACTTCGACCCCAGCCATCTGGTCTGGCAGATGATCGACATCCCCCGCTTCATCGCCGAATTCGGCCCCCGGATGACCCATGTCCATGCCAAGGACCTGATGATCGACCGCGACGGCCTTTACGAACGCGGGATCATGTCGCTCGGCATGGGCTGGCAGATTCCGCGCATGCCGGGCCTTGGCGCGGTCGACTGGGCGCAGGTCTTTGCCGGGCTCTTCCGCGCGGGCTATGACGGCCCCGTCATCATCGAACACGAAGACCGCGATTTCGAAGGCAGCGACGACCGCGTCAAGCGCGGCTTCCTGCTGGCAAGAGACGTGCTCGCCCCCTATTGCAAATAGGGGCGACCCGTAGTGCAAGACCAACCTCAACCCACGGCAATCAACGATCTCGGGAGGATCACTGACATGAAGACCTGGAAACTCGGCGCAGCCGTGCTCGCGCTCGCCACCGCCTGGGGCAGCCTCGCCTCGGCCGAGGCGCCCTACACGATCGGCGTCTCCAACACCGTGCAGGGCAACGGCTGGCGCGAACAGATGGTCTGCGCGATCAAGGCTCAGGGTCTGGCCTCGGGCCTCGTCGACAGCCTCAACATCGCGCACCGCAACACCGACGCGGCCGGCCAGCTCGAGGATATGCGCAACCTCATCCAGGCGGGCGTCGATGCCATCGTCGTCAACCCGTCCAGCTCGGACGCGATCAACACCGCCATCAAGGAAGCGACCGATGCCGGCATCGTCGTCGTCGCGGTCGACCAGGCCGTGTCCGAACCGTCGGCCTATGTCGTCTCCAACAACCAGGAGGAATACGCCTATGTCGGCGCCAAGTGGCTGTTCGAGACGCTGGGCGGCGAAGGCGCGGTCGTCTACATGCGCGGCGCGGCCGGCGCCGGCGCCGACAATGACCGCGACGTGGGCTTCCGCCGCGCGCTGGCGGAATTCCCCGGCATCGAGGTGGTGAACGAGGTCCATACCGGCTGGCAGCAGGACCAGGGCAAGCAGCAGATCCTCGACTTCATCGCCACCGGCATCCCCTTCAACGGCATCTGGACCAGCGGAATCGACAACGTCATCGTCGACGCGCTGATCGAATCCGAGGTCCCGCTCGTGCCCGTCGTCGGTGCCGACAATGCGGGCTTCGTGGGCCAGCTTGCCAATGTCGAAGGTCTCGTGGGCGCGGCCGTCACCAACCCCGGCTCGATCGGCGGGGCCGGCATGACGCTGGCGCTGCAGATCCTCGAAGGCCAGATGCCGGCCGACCGTACGGTGCTTGTCACCCCCTCGCTCTGGGCCAACAACGCGCCCGAAGGGCAGGAGCTGATCGCCGCCGCGCAGAACCCCAACCTCGACCCCGAATGGCCGGTCTCGGTCTCGATCCCCGACTGGACGACCTACACGATGGACCAGATCATCGCCTGCAAGGGCCCGGGCGAGTGATCGTCTGACCGGCTCCCGGCCCCCGGTGCATCCTGCCGCCGGGGGCCATCCGCCCTTGCGATGGACAGCCCCCCGCCGATGACCGCGCCCCCTTCCCCTGCGGCCAGCGCCGCCCCTCCCGGGCGCCGCGGATGAGCACCGTCCTCGACGCCTCCGGCATCGCCAAACGCTTCGGCGCCGTTCAGGCGCTGCGCGACGCCGCGCTCCGCGTCGGCAAGGGCGAAATCGTGGCGCTGATGGGCGCCAATGGCGCGGGCAAGTCCACGCTCGTGAAGGTCCTGACCGGCGCGCTCCGCCCCGACGCGGGCGAAATCCGCATCCTCGGCACGCCCCGCCGCTTTACCTCGCCGGGCGCCGCGCAACGGGCGGGGCTCGTGCCCGTCTACCAGGAACCCGCGCTCATCCCCGACCTCGACATCGCGGGCAACCTGCGTCTGCGCGCCACGCCCCGCGACGCCTTCCTGCACTGGACCGACCGGCTCGGCATCGCCGGGCTCGACCTCGCCGCCCGCGCGGGCGACCTGCCGCTGGCCACCCTGCGCATCCTCGACCTTGCCGCCGCACTCGCCGCCGCCCCCGATGTCCTGATGCTGGACGAGATGACGGCCGCTCTTCCCTCCGACCTCGCCGACCGCGTCCTCGACGTGGTCCGCGCCGAGGCCGATGCCGGCCGCGCGGTGATCTACATTTCCCACCGCTTTGCCGAAATCCAGCGCCTCTGCGACCGCGCCACCGTGCTGCGCGACGGCCAGACCGTGGGCGACCTCAAGGTCGAACCGGGCGTCGAGGAGGCGGTCGTCGAACTCATGCTCGGCCAGCGCCTCACCCCTGCCACGCCCCTGCCGCCCGCCGCCGCGCTGCAGGGCGCGCCGCGTCTCTCGGTCTCGGGCCTCGCCGCGGGCAGCCGGCTCGCCGACATCTCCTTCGACCTCCGCCGCGGCGAGGTGCTGGGGATCGTCGCGCTCGAAGGCCAGGGCCAGGACGAGCTTTTCGATGTGCTGGGCGGCTTCCGCACGCCCGCGGCCGGCACGATCACCGTCGACGGCGGCAAGGTCGCCTTCGCCCATCCCGCCGACGCCATCGCCGCGGGCCTCGCCCTCGTCCCCGGTAACCGCGCCGAGGCGCTTCTGCTCTCCCGCTCGGTGCGCGAGAACATCGCGCTCCCCGCCGTCGCCGCGCCCCGCGCCTGGGGCCCCATCGCCATAGGCCGCGAGGCCGAGACGGTCGCCGCCGCCATCGCGCGGCTCCAGATCGACACCCGCGCCCAGGGCGAGGTGCGCCGCCTCTCGGGCGGCAACCAGCAGAAGGTGACGATCGCCCGCTGGATCGCGCAAGGCGCCGGCACGCTCCTGCTCTTCGATCCGACGCGCGGCATCGACGTGCGCACCAAACGCCAGATCTACGCCCTCGTGCGCGACCTTGCGGGGCAGGGGGCGGCGATCCTCTTCTACACCTCCGAACTGGCCGAGATTCCGCAGGCCTGCGACCGCGTGCTGGTGATCTTCAACGGCCGTGCCGTCACCACCCTTCCCGCCGCCGAGGCGACCGAGGCCCGCCTGATGCGCGCCGCCTATGGCCTGCCGCCCGGGTCCGCCGCATGACCGCCGCTTCCGTCTCCGCTTCTGCAAGGCGCGCCGGCCTGCGGCCCGTGCCGTCCGCGATGCGGCCCGCCGCGCCGCCCTCCCACTTTGTCGCGCCGCTCCCCCCCGCCAACCGGCAGGCCCCGCGCCTGGGGCCCCATCGCCATAGGCCGCGAGGCCGAGACGGTCGCCGCCGCCA
>JBEIDZ010000052.1:0-10906 GCA_040383215.1 Paracoccaceae bacterium
CCCGCCGCTCTGCGGCGAGGATTATCTCGGCCGCATCTCGGGGCCCCTGATGGACCGCTTCGACCTGCGCGTCGAGGTGCCGCCCGTCGCCTTCGCCGACCTCGACCTGCCGCCCTCGGGCGATTCGTCGGCCACCGTCGCCGCCCGCGTCGCCCGCGCCCGCGCCACCCAGGCCGCGCGCTTTGCCGCCCATCCCGGCCACAGCGTCAACGCCGATGCCGAAGGCCGCCTGCTCGAGGAGATCGCGACCCCCGATGCCGATGGCCGCGCGCTGCTCACCCGCGTGGCCGAACGCTTCGGCCTGACTGCGCGGGGCTATCACCGCGTCCTGCGGGTCGCGCGCACCATCGCCGACCTCGACGACAGCGACCCCGTCCGCTTGCCCCATGTGGCCGAGGCCGTGAGCTACCGCCTCGCGCTCGCCAAGGAGGTGTGAACGAAACCGGCCGCCCTGACCAGCGCCGCCCGCGCCTCGGGCACCCAGCCGTCGAAGATCTGCCAGACATGCGGGCAGCCCTCCCAGAGGTCGAGCGTGACCTTTGCCCCCGCCGCCCGCAACCGCGCCGCCATCCGCTCCGAATCATCGGCCAATGCCTCGCCGCCGCCGACCTGGATCAGCACCGGAGGCGTCCCCGGAAAGGCGGCGAACAGCGGCGAGGCCCGCGGATCGCAGGGATCGGCCCCGCCAAGATAGGCACCGGCCGCCTCGCGCATGCGCCCCACCGGCAAGAGCACCTCGCGTGCCGAACCGAGCGTTGCGCCCGAGAGCGAGAGATCCGTCCAGGGCGAAAAGGCAAGCAGCCCCGCCGGCCGCTCTCCTCCCGCCAGCACCCGTGCGAGCAGGGCCAGCGCCAGCCCCCCGCCCGCACTGTCACCGGCCAGAAGAATGCCCTCGGGCGGATAGCCGCGGGCGCGCAGGTGGTCCCAGGCCGTGCAGGCATCGTCAAAGGTGGCCGGGAATGGCGCCTGCTGCAGCAGGCGGTAATCGGGCAGCGAGACCTCGACCCGGGCCAGCCGGGCCAGCCGCGCGGCAAGCCCCAGATGCGTCGCCGCCGATCCGGCAAGAAAGGCCCCGCCATGCAGGAAAAGGACGATCCGCCGCGGCTCCGCCGGGCCGCAGGTCACCCGCGTCACCGGAAGCGGTGCGCCCAGGTCGGGAATCGCACAGACAAAGGGCGGGCGGCGGAAGAACAGCCGTCCCGCACGCTCCAAATCGAGCGCGGCCGCCTCGGGCGACGGGGTCCGTGCCAGCCGCGGACGCACAACCAGGGCGCAGGCGGCCCGCAGCAGCGACAGGCGCAGCGACATCCTCAGCCCGCGCGGCGGCGCTCGATCGCCTCCCAGATCAGCGCCGCGCCATTCGTGCCGTCGAACCGCTCAAGCTCCTGCAGCCCGGTGGGGGAGGTCACGTTGATCTCGGTCAGCCAGTCGCCGATCACGTCGATGCCCACAAAGATCTGCCCCTTCTCGCGCAGAAGCGGGCCGATGGCGGCGCAGATTTCACGGTCGCGTTCCGTCAGCGCCGCCTTCTCGGGCCGGCCGCCCACATGCATGTTCGACCGCGTCTCGCCCGCTGCAGGCACGCGGTTGATCGCGCCGATCGGCTCGCCGTCGACCAGGATCACCCGCTTGTCGCCGCGCGCCACGGCGGGGAGGTATTTCTGCACGATCAGCGGCTCGCGGCTGATCCCGGCAAACATTTCGAAGAGCGAGGCCAGGTTGCCGTCCCCCGAGGTCAGCTTGAACACGCCCGCCCCGCCATTGCCGTAAAGCGGCTTGAGGATGATGTCCCCATGCCGGTCGCGGAAGGCGCGCAGCGTGTCGAGGTCACGCGCGATGGCGGTGGGCGGGGTCAGGTCCGGGAAGCGCAGGACAAGAAGCTTTTCGGGCGAATTGCGCACCCAGAACGGGTCGTTCACGACAAGCGTGCGTGGATGGATCAGGTCCAGCAGATGGGTCGTCGTGATATAGCCCATGTCGAAGGGCGGGTCCTGCCGCAGCCAGACGACGTCGAACCCGCCAAGGTCGACCTCGGCCTCTTCGCCCAGGCTGAAATGGTCGCCCCTGACCCTTCGCACGGTGAGCGGCCAACCCCGCGCGGTCACCCGGCCTTCCTGAAAGGCCAGCCGGTCGGGCGTATAGTAGAAGAGGTCATGCCCCCGCGCCTGCGCCTCGATCGCGATGCGGAAGGTCGAATCACCGTCGATGTTCACGGCCCCGATCGGGTCCATCTGGATGGCGACCTTGAGCGGCATGGGCAAACCTCCGGCATCGTCCCTGCCACGCTGCATGCCCCAAGCGCCCGGTGCGCGCAATCCTGCCCCATGCCGCGGGCCGGCCATGCCGGCCGTCCCCGGCATGCCGCAGGCGCAAAGGCTGGCGCGCGCCTGACAAAAGGCACCATTCCCGGTTCAGGTCCCCGGGGGCGCCATACGGGCATTTACGCCGGGGCCTGACTGCCTGCGGCTGCGGTCCGTCGCGCACCTCTGATGGCCTGCGACAACCGGTGCGCGGCCAAGTCCGTGGCAGGCGCGGGCACGCGCTCCCTTCCGCCCGTCCCACCTTTCGGCAAGTGATCCGGCACCGGCCGGCGCAGTTCGTCCGGAACCACCATCCGCCGGTTGCCGCCCGCCCGTGGCACGGCGTCACACGCGCGAACGCTCTCAGGCCTCGCCGAAGGCATTTTCGATGATGCGCACCTCGCCTCGCCCGTCGACCAGCGCAAGGTCGAAGCGCATGCTGGCCAGCATGCCGCCCGGCTGGGTGCCCAGAAACTCGCAGGCTGCGGCAATGATCCGGTCCATCTGGCGCCGCCCCAAGCGCAGCGCCGCCGCCTCGAGGGAGCGTGCCAGCTTGACCTCGACAAAGACAAAGCCATCGCCATCGCATGCGATCAGGTCGATCTCGCCGGCCGCACCACGCCAGCGGCGATGCACCACGCTGCGGCCGCGCCGCTCATAATGGCGTGCGACCGACGCCTCGGCCGCCGTGCCCGCCAGATGCGCAACCCGGCCGTCGGCAGCGCGGTTCTGCGCGGCCTTCTCGGCGCCGCACCCGGAGGTCCGTTCCAGCCGCCGACCGCCCGCCATCCTCGCCTCCGCTCTCCCTTGCGCCTCCCGATCCTCGCCCAACAGGGTAAGTCTTTCCTTAATGCCCTCCCTCCTTCGTCATCCCGAGCGCGATCCGGTAGACCTCTTTCCGTGGCAATCCTGTCGCACCGGCGACCGCCGTTGCCGCATCCCTGATCCGCATCGTCCGCATCGCCTCGGCAAGGCCTTCGCGCACGGTGGCCTCGTCGGCGGTGGCAGCGGCCCCGGCACGGCCGATCACCACCACGACCTCTCCCCTCACCTCGGCCCCGGCATAGCGGAGGGCCAGTTCGCCCAGACTGCCCCGCGCCACCTCTTCGAAGCGCTTTGTCAGTTCCCGCGCCACCGCGGCGGGACGGACATGGCCAAGCCCCTCAGCCAGCGCCGAGAGCGTTGCGCCCAGGCGGCGGGGTGATTCATACAGCACGATCGTCGCATCCACGCCTGCAAGCCCGGCAATCGCGGCAGCGCGCGCCGCGTCCTGTGCGGGCAGGAATCCCGCAAAGAGAAACCTTTCCGTCGGCAGCCCCGCCACAACCAGCCCGGCGAGCAGCGCCGAGGCGCCCGGCACGGCCGTCACCGGCACGCCGGCGTCGATCGCGGCCCGCACCAGCGCAAAGCCCGGGTCCGAGACGAGCGGCGTGCCCGCCTCGCTCACATAGGCGACCGACCGCCCGGCCTGCGCCTCCCCGACAAGCCGCGCCGCCACTGCCGCATCCGAATGATCGTGGAAGGCCACAAGCCGCCGCCCCGCCATCGCGATCCCGTGAATCTCCATCAGCTTGCGCGCCGTCCGCGTATCCTCGGCCGCGATCACGTCCGCCCCGGTCAGCACGTCCAGCGCACGCAGCGTGATGTCGCGGGCCGCTCCGATCGGTGTGGCGACAAGGTATAGCCCTGCCGAAAGCAGAACGCCGGTTGAATTCATGCCTAGACCCTCGTCCACCTTGCCTATATTTCGCGCACCGCGGCGGACCGGACCGCCACTGCACTAATTGACGTCATCGACGGGGAGACCGCCAGCACCATGTTCGCCACTTCGATCCGCCGCCGCGCGATCCTGCGTGCCCTTGCCATTGCCGGCCTGGCCGCCCTTTCCGCCTGCGTCAGCGTGCCCGGTGGCACGGGCGGCGCGACGGGCCCCCGCATCGACCCCTCGGCCCCCGTCCAGGTCGCCCTGCTCGTCCCATCAGGGTCGGGCGATGCGTCTGATGACTTTCTCGCACGGAACTTCGAAAACGCCGCGCGGCTTGCCGTGGCCGACCTGCAGGGGGTTCAGATCGACCTGCGTGTCTATTCCACCGCAAGCAATCCCGCCCAGGCCGCCAACGCCGCCGTCACCGCGGTCGCCGAAGGCGCCAAGATCATCATCGGCCCGCTCTATTCCGAAGAGTCGAATGCCGCGGCCGTTGCCATCGCGGGGACCGGAGTGAATGTCCTCGCCTTCTCCAACACACCCACAATCGCAGGCGGCAACCTCTTCATCCTCGGCCCCACTTTCCGCAACACGGCAGATCGCCTGATCCGGTACGGAAGGCGGATGGGCATAGACCGCTACATGATCGCCCATGCCAATGACACCGGCGGCACGCTCGGGCGTGACGCCATCGCCGCCGCCGTGACCGCCAACGGCGGGACAGTCGCCGGCGCGCTCGGCTATCCGCTCTCGCAGCAGGGCATCCTGGCCGCCGCTCCCGGCATCGTGGCGGCAGCAAACGCCGGGGGGGCGCAGGCCGTCTTCACCACAGCCGGCGCGAATGCCGATCTCCCGATCCTTGTCACCGCATTGCCCGAGGCGGGGCTCAACTCCGCAGCAATCCGCATCTTCGGGATGACACGCTGGGATGCCGCGCCCCAGGCGCTGGAATTGCCGGGTCTTCAGGGCGGTATATTCGCCATGCCCGACCGCCAGATTTCGCAGATGTTCGAAAGCCGCTACGCAGCCGCCTATGGTGCGCCGCCGCATCTGCTTGCCGGGCTTGCCTATGACGGGATCGCCGCCATCGGCGCGCTCGTCGCACGGCGCGATCCCGCCGCGCTGACCCGCAGCTCGCTGACCCAGGGACAGGGCTTCATGGGCACGACCGGCATCTTCCGCCTGCTTCCCGACGGCAGGAACGAACGTGGCCTTGCCGTGGCCGAAGTGCGGGGTAACACGATCGTCATCCTTGATCCGGCGCCGCGGACATTCTCCGGCGCCGGGTTCTGACTGCGGCGCCCGCCGTCCCGCCGGATCGCATGGCCGGCCCCGCCGACCCAACCACACCGGGCGTGCCACTCCTCACCAGGGCGGCCATGGAACCTGCGCCTCCGCACGATCTTCTCTGTCCGGCAGAGGCGATCTTCGACAACACCGCCGTCAGCGCCGGACTTGCTGCCGCCTGCAGAGGCCAGCCCAACGAACTGGCCACCAGGCGCGAAGCCGTGCGCATCCTTGGCGAGGCACGGGAACGCGGCCACGCGGCCATCGCGGCCGCCTTTGCCCGCGCACCCTTCGAATCGCGCGGCGCAACCCGCGCATGGTGCTGGCTCAACGACTGCATCGTCACGTCGACCTTCGCGCTGGCCCGCGACTGCCTTCACCCCTTGCCGAACCCCACGGAAGGAGAACGTCTGGCCCTTGTCGCCGTGGGTGGCTACGGGCGCGGCCAGATGGCGCCCTTCTCCGACATCGATCTGCTGTTCCTGACACCCTGGAAGCTCGGCCCTTCGGCCGAAAGCCTGATCGAATCGATGCTCTACATCCTGTGGGACCTGCGGCTGAAGGTCGGCCATGCCAGCCGCAGTCTCAAGGACTGCCTGCGCATGGCGCGCGAGGATCACACGATCCGCACCGCCGTGCTCGAGATGCGTCCCATCGCCGGCGATGCAGGTCTCGCCCGGACCCTGCACGACCGGCTGCGGACCGAGTTGTTTGCCCGCACCGCCCCCGACTTCATCGAGGCCAAGCTTGCCGAACGCACCGAGCGCCACCGCAAGCAGGGCGGACAGCGTTATGTCGTCGAACCCAACGTGAAAGAAGGCAAGGGCGGCCTGCGAGACCTGCAATCGCTCTACTGGATCGGCAAGTATGTCTATGACGTGCGCGAAGCGTCGGAGCTAGTCGCCAAGGGCGTCTTCACGGCCGAGGAATATGCGACCTTCGCCCGGGCCGAGGATTTCCTCTGGGCAGTCCGCTGCCATCTCCACCTCATCAACGGCCGCGCGATGGACCAGCTCACCTTCGACATGCAGGTCGAGGTCGCGGCCCGCATGGGTTACCAGGACCGCGCCGGGCGGCGCGCGGTCGAGGTCTTCATGCAGGACTACTTCCGCCATGCCACCCGCGTGGGCGAACTGACGCGCATCTTCCTGACCGCGCAGGAAGCCAATCACGTCAAGTCCGAACCGCTGCTGACCCGGCTTCTGCCGCGCCGGCGCACGGCGCGGCCACCTTATGCGATCAAGCAGAACCGCCTGACCGTGGCCGACGAAACCGCCTTCTTTGCCGATCCGCTCAACATGCTGCGGATCTTCGAAGAGGCGCTGCGCACCGGCACGCTTCTCCATCCCGATGCGATGCGGCTGCTGGCCGCCAACCTGCGCCTGATCGACGCGCGCCTGCGCGCCAACCCCGAGGCCAACCGCATCTTCCTCGACCTCATGCTCAAGCACGGCAACCCCGAACGCGCGCTCCGGCGGATGAACGAACTCGGCGTGCTCGCCGCCTTCATCCCCGATTTCGAGCCGATCGTGGCGATGATGCAGTTCAACATGTACCACCACTATACGGTGGACGAACACATCATCCAGTGCATCTCCACCCTCGCCCTGATCGAACGCGGCGAACTGGTCGAAGAACTGCCCGTCGCCTCCTCGATCCTCAGGGCGGGCGTCAACCGCCGCGTGCTCTATGTCGCGCTCCTGCTGCACGACATCGGCAAGGGCCGGCCCGAAGATCACTCGGTGCTGGGCGCACAGATCGCCCGCCGTCTCTGCCCGCGGCTCGGGCTGACGCGCAAGGAAACCGAAACGGTCGAATGGCTCGTCCGCTATCACCTGCTGATGTCCGACATGGCGCAGAAACGCGACCTGGCCGAACCGCGGACGGTCCGCGACTTTGCCAAGGCGGTCAAGACCAAGGAAAGGCTCGACCTTCTCACGCTGGTCACGGTCTGCGACATCCGCGGTGTCGGCCCCGGCACCTGGAACAACTGGAAGGCCATGCTGCTGCGCGCGCTTTACCGCGCGACCGAAACCGCGCTCGCGTCGGGGATGGAGGATGTCAACCGCGAGACGCGCGAGGACGAGGCCAAGCGCGCCCTGCGCGAGGCGCTGGCCGACTGGCCGGCCGCCGATCTGCGCGCCGAGACGCAACGCCATTACGGCCCCTACTGGCAGGGCCTGCCCACGGCGGCGCATGTGGTCTTCGCGGGCCTCCTGCGCGATATCGATGCCCACGAGGTGCGCATCGACATCCACCCCGACCCCGACCGCGACGCCACCCGCGCCTGTTTTGCCATGGCCGACCATCCCGGCCTCTTCTCGCGCATGGCCGGCGCGCTCGCGCTGGCCGGGGCGAACGTGCGCGACGCGCGCACCTATACCTCAAAGGATGGCTGGGCCACCGCGATCTTCTGGATCCAGGACGCCGACGGCCGCCCCTATGAGGAAGCGCGCATCCCCCGCCTGCGCACGACGATCCTGCGCACGCTCAAGGGCGAGGTCGTCGCGCGGGACGCGCTGAAGGATCGCGACCGGCTGAAGAAGCGCGAACAGGCCTTCCGCGTGCCGACCTCGGTCACCTTCGACAACGAGGGCTCGGACATCTACACCATCATCGAGGTCGACACCCGCGACCGCCCGGGCCTCCTGCACGATCTGACGCGCACGCTGGCCGCGGCGCATGTCTATATCGCCAGCGCGGTGATCGCGACCTATGGCGAACAGGTGGTCGACACCTTCTATGTCAAGGACATGTTCGGCCTGAAATACACCTCTGACTCCAAACAGCGCAGCCTCGAACGCCGCCTGCGCGAGGCGATCGAAACGGGCGCCGCCCGCGCCGCATCCTGAGTCTGCGCATGATCCGCGCCCCTTGCCGTTTGTCCCCGCGGCCTCTACCCCATCCTGCAACGCCAACGACCAGAGGCCCGGTCCGCCCGTGAAACCCGTCCGCCTCCTGCGCGGCTTCGTGACCGTCGGCGCCTGGACGATGCTCTCGCGCCTTGCGGGCTTTGCGCGCGACATGATGATGGCGGCCTATCTCGGCGCAGGCCCCGTCGCCGAGGCCTTCCTCGTCGCCTTCTCGCTGCCCAACATGTTCCGCCGCTTCTTTGCCGAAGGCGCCTTCAACATGGCCTTCGTGCCGATGTTCGCCAAGAAGGCCGAAGGCGGCGAGGATGCCGCGGGCTTTGCCCGCGATGCCTTCTCGGGCCTCGCCTCGCTCCTCCTTGTCTTCACGCTTGTCGGCACGCTCGCCATGCCCTGGCTCGTCTGGGCCATGGCCGCAGGCTTTGCCGGCGATGCCCGCTTTGACCTTGCCGTGCTCTATGGCCGGATCGGGTTTTCCTACATCCTCTTCATCTCGCTCGTGGCGCTTCTCTCGGGCGTGCTCAACACCTTCGGTCGGTTTACCGAAGCCAGCATCGTCCCCGTCCTGATGAACCTGATGTTCATGGCCGCGATGCTGATGGCCGATCGGGCGGGCTGGGACATGGGCCTCACGCTCGCCTGGACCGTGCCGATCACCGGGATCGCCCAATTCGCCTTCACCTGGGTCATGGCCGCCCGCGCGGGCTGGGTCATCCTGCCCCGCCGCCCCCGCCTGACGCCCGAGCTGCGCCGGCTCGCCATCATCGCTGGCCCCGCGCTGCTGGCCGGCGGCGTCGTGCAGATCAACCTCCTTGTCGGTCGCCAGGTGGCCAGCTTCACCGAAGGTGCGGTCGCCTGGCTCTCCTATGCCGACCGGCTCTACCAGCTTCCGCTCGGCGTTGTCGGCATCGCCATCGGCACCGTTCTCTTGCCCGACCTTGCCCGTCGCCTGCGCGCCGGCGACGGCGCGGGCGGCGCCCATGCCTTCAACCGCGCGACCGAGATCAGCCTCGCGCTCACCATTCCCGCCGCCGTCGCGCTCATGGTGATCCCGGGCCCGCTCGTCGCCGTTCTCTTCGAACGCGGCGCCTTCGGCCCCAATGATACCGCGGCCACCGCGCTCGCGCTCGCAATCTACGGCGCGGGCCTGCCTGCCTTCGTGCTGCACAAGGTGCTCCAGCCGCTCTTCTATGCGCGCGAGGATACCCGCCGCCCCTTCCTCTACGCCCTCGTCTCGCTTGCCGTGAACGCCATTGTCGCCATCGGCCTCATGCCCTGGATCGGCTTTGCCGCCGCCGCGCTCGGCACCACCGTCGCGGGCTGGGGGATGGTCGTGCAACTCTGGTGGGGCTCGCGCGGCATGGGCGAGGCCGCCGTCCTCGACGCGCGCCTGCGCGACCGGCTCTGGCGCATCCTCGTCGCCGCACTGGCGATGGGCGCACTCCTCTGGGGGCTGGCCTACAGTCTCGACACGGCGCTTGCCACGCCACGGCTGCGCTACGTCGCGCTCGCGGGCCTCGTCGGTGCCGGCATCGCGAGCTATTTCGCCACCGCCTTCGCCCTTGGCGCGATCCGCCCCGCCGACCTGCGCAGCGCATTGCGCCGATAGGGGCAGCCGGCCGCGCCTGCGGCGGGCCTCAGCGCTGCCTGACCCGGGCGACGAAAGCGCTCCACCCCCCCGGTGCCACCATAATCGCCGCCGCCCCGCCGATCACGAACCCCGCCACATCCGCAATCCAGGTCGGCTGCGCACCGAAAAGGACGCCAAAGACCAGTTGCGCGGCCATCAGGAAGCCGATCATCCGGAAGGCCATGATCCGCGGCCCCCCCGCACGCCCGATCCGCATCCAGAGAAGATAGGTATAGGCCCCGATCAGCCCATAGACCCCCGGATAGGCACCAAAAAGCGGCAGGTTGCCCGCCACCGTCAGGGCAAAGACCACCGCGCCGCCAATCGTCGCGGCCAGGAACACCGCCAGCACTGCACCCTGCCCCATTCCCTCGCCCACGAACTTGCCCAGCGCCAGCAGCAGGACGGCGGCAAAGATCGCATGTGTGAAACTGCCATGCACAAAAGCATAGGTCAGAAACCGTCTCAGCATCGCAAAACTGAAATCGCCGGCCTCGGTCACCCGTTGCCAGACCGCAGGGGAAAAGCCGAAATCGGCGATCGCCGCCATCCGCCAGCCCACGGCCTGCGGCCCTCCGGCCAGCCCGGCCTCGCCCAGCTGGAACACCAGCTCGATGCCCATCACGGCGGCACAGAGCGCGATCACCACCGCCGGCACCGGATTGACCGGAAAGGCCTGCTCCTCCGTCATCGCCGCCCCCTTTGCTTGACGCCGCATCCCCCGGTCGATAAGCCACCCCCGCCCGCAAATCCAGAAGGCACCCAGGATGACCGAGACGACCTTCGCCCCGCGTGTCTTTTCCGGCATCAAGCCCTCGGGCGGCCTCACGCTCGGCAACTATCTCGGCGCGATCAAACGCTTCGTCGAGATGCAGGGCCAGGGCTTCGAGACGATCTACTGCGTCGTCGACCTTCACGCGATCACCGTCTGGCAGGACCCCGCGCAGCTTCGCGCCGCCACGCGCGAGGTTGCGGCCGGCTTTCTGGCGGCCGGCATCGACCCCGCGCGCTCGATCCTCTTCAACCAGAGCCAGGTGAGCCAGCACGCCGAGCTTGGCTGGATCTTCAACTGCGTGGCACGGCTGGGCTGGATGAACCGGATGACCCAGTTCAA
>JBEIDZ010000053.1:0-10881 GCA_040383215.1 Paracoccaceae bacterium
CCGGTTGGCCTTGTCATAGCTGGCCTTGAAGATGAATTGCGCGCCGTGGGCGGCGCAGATGCGGGACAGGACGCCGGCGATCATCATGGCGTGATCGCGTGATTCGAGCTGGCAGGGGCCTGCGATCAAGGTCAGCGGGCGGTCATTGCCCACCGTGAGCCGGCCGATGGCGACGTCCTGCATGCGCTTGTCCCTTCCTGTCGCCGGGCCCGTGCCGGCAGGGGTGATGTGCCATCAGCCGGTCAGCTTGTCACCTGTTCGCGCAGCACGGCGATGGTGATCGACAGCATCAGATAGATGCCGGAAAAGATCAGGAAGGCCACGACGGTGTTTTCGAAGGCGCGGGGATAGGTGGCTTCGTCCGGGGAGATGGGTTCGACGCCGAGCGAGAGATACCGCACCTGGCGGTTGGCTTCGATCCGCGCCATTTCCATCTGCTGGAGGGCCTGCTGGACGATCACGGTCTGGAAGGTGTAGTTTTCCTCGGCCATGCGCAGTTCGTTGTTTCTGGCCGCGAGGGAGGCGCCTGCGTCCCTGTCAGCCGTCATGTCGGCGCGCAGGCTGGAGATGAGGTCTTCGATATTGGCGATCTGCATGCGCAGGGCGTTCACCTGAGCCTGATTGGGACGTTCGACGCTCAGACGGCTGTCGAGTTGCAGCTGGAGTTCCTGACGTTCGATTTCGAGCCGTGAAATCTGCTGGGTCAGTGCGGCGGTTTCGCCCACAGGGTCGATCTGGCCGACATCCTCCTGCACGGCAAGCCATTGGGACAGGGCTTCGGTGCGGCGTTTTTCGGCGTCCTCGTAGCTTTGGCGTGCGTCTGCCATTGCGTCTTCGCGCTTGCGCAGGGTGAGCTGGTCCACCTGGTCTTCGGCATAGCCGATCAGGGCCTGGGAGAAGCGCTGGCTCGTTTCCGGATCGGCGGCGATCACCTCCATCCGGATGATGCCTTCGCTGGGGTCGTAGCTGATGCGCACATGGTCGGTGTAGAGATTGTAGGCGGCTTCGTTGGTGCTGCCGGGGGCGAGCCGCTGGAGCGGGTCGATCCCCGGGTTCGAGAAATGGTCGCGGAAGCCGTGTTCGGCGTCGAGCCGGGCGAGGGCGGAGCGCGAGGTCAGATAGGCCTGCACGGTCATGCTGTCCTGCTGGGTTGCCATCGATGTGCCCTGGAAGAGACCGCCGAGACCCGCGCCGCCGGCCGAATCGGCCTGCTGGATGACGAATTCGGAATTCGTCGCGAACATCGGCGTGGCGATCCTGTAGTAATACCATCCCACGGCCGCCGTGGGCAGGCCGACAAAGACGGCGAGGCGGGCCATCAGGGCAAGGAAGTTGCGGCGGCGGCGGCGGGCGATATCGCGCTGGATGCGCGAGATTTCGGTATCGCGCGAACCGGGGGGGGGCGGCCTGTCGGCGGCGGGGAGGGCGGGCCGCGCGTCGGGGACGGTCTGGGGCAGGTTGGGGGGGGCAGCCGGTCCGGGCGGCGGTGTGACGGCGTCGCCTGCGGCGGTGTCGAGGTCGAGGATGGAGGTGGCGCGGAACGGGTCGATCCCGCGGGCGCGAAGCTGACGGACGGCATCGAAATCGGAACTGACCGAGAGCCCGTGGCGGGCCGCGATGCGCCGGGCCATCCTGAGCTGGCGTCCGGTCAGGCCTTCGCTGTCGACCTCGCCTGCGTCGGCGCTGGTGGGTGGCAGGGCTCCGGGGGCGGATTCGGCGACGGAATTGGCGGCGGCCGGTGGGGCGCTGGTCCCTGCGGGCTGCGCGGATGGGTCGGCGGGCCCGGGATCGGCGGGTTTTGCGCCGTTCGGTGCGAGGCCCCCGTCGAGCGGACCAAGCCTGTCGACCCTGTATTTCAGAACCTTAGGCTTTGTAGTCATAGAGTTGCTTTGCTTCCTCGAGGCTGTCGAACAGGTGGAGCTGGCCGTCGCGCAGCACGGCGGCCGTCCGGACGAAACGCTGCAGGGTGTCGGGCTGGTGGGACACGATGACGACGGTCGTCGTTTCGAGCCGTTCGCGCAGGATCTTCCCGGCGCGGCGGTTGAAGGCGACGTCGGTCGTCTGCGGCATGCCTTCGTCGATCAGGTAGATGTCGAAATCGAGTGCGAGCATGAGCGAGAACATGAAGCGCGACCGCATGCCCTGGGAATAGGTTCCGACCGGCATCTCGAAATACTCGGCAATATCGGTCAGCCAGCGGCAGAAGGCTTCGACATAGTCCGGATCGAGTCCGTAGAGCCGGGCGATGAAGCGGCTGTTTTCCCGTGCCGTGTGGCGGTTGACGACCCCGCCCATGAAGCCGAGCGGAAAGGAAATCCGGCTTGTGCGGCGGATGTTGCCTTCGTCGGGTTTTTCCAGTCCGGCCATCATGTTGATGAGCGTCGTCTTGCCGGTGCCGTTGGGTGCGAGGATGCCGAGCGAATGGCCAACCTCGACCCGGAAGGAGACACGGTCAAGGATCACCTTGCGTTGTGTGCCGGTCCAGAAGGACTTGCTGACATTGTCGAACTCGATCATCTGGTTGCGCACCGGCGGCTTGCCGCGTTCCGTTCCGGAGGAATGTGGGTCCCTTGTCTCGCAAAACGCTTAACGCCCTTCTACCATGCGACGGGTCCGGGGAAAGCGGGAAACCGGGCATGTCGCCCGCCGTGTCGGACGGGGTCCGCGATGGCGGTTGACAGCCCGGCCGGAGATATCGGCGCCGCGGTTGCGGCCTGCGGCCTGCGGGCTTTGTGCGGAGCGGTTTGCCGCAACGCCCACCGGGCATGCGCCACGGCCTGTCGTCTGGTTCAGGCAGGGGGCGAGGCTGCTTGTCGCCGGTCAGGCACCCGGGACGCGCGTGCATGCGTCGGGCCGGCCCTTCGACGATGCGTCGGGCTGGCGACTGCGGCGCTGGATGGGCGTGACCGAGGAGGAATTCTGGGACATGGCGCGGGTGGCGATGGTTCCGATGGCCTTCTGCTTTCCGGGACAGGATGCGACGGGGGCCGACCTGCCGCCGCCCGCCCTCTGTGCGGCGACCTGGAGGCGGCAGGTGTTGCAGGCGCTGGGGCCGATGCGGCTGACGCTTCTTGTGGGCGGGGCAGCGATCCGCTGGCATCTTGGCGTGGCGGACGTGACCCGTGCGGTGGCCGGGTGGCGGGCCCATGCCCCGGCGGTCTTTCCGCTGCCGCATCCGTCCTGGCGCAATGGCGGCTGGCTGACACGCCATCCCTGGTTCGAGGCCGAGACGCTGCCGGCGCTGCAGGCGGCCGTCCGGTCCGTGCCTGATGACGCCGCTTGACGCCGCCCATGCGGCGATGGCCGCTGCGCCGGACGACGACGGTGCGCGCCTGCGTTTCTGGGGCGCCCTGGCCGAGGCCCGTCTGCTGCTGCTGCTGGCCGAGGAGGCGTCCGGAGACAGGATCGTTCCGGCAGAGGCCGAGGTCGAGGGCGGGCGCTTTGTGATGGCCTTCGATACCGAGGATCGGCTGGCCCGATTCGCGGGGATTGCGGTGCCCCATGCGGTCCTGTCAGGGCGCGCCCTGGCCGGGCTTCTGGCCGGGCAGGGGATCGGGCTGGCGCTGAACCCCGATGTCGCGCCCTCGGCGATCCTTTGTCCGGCCGAGGTGATCGACTGGCTTGCGGTCGCCATTCCCGGCGTGCCGGAGGCCATCGAGTCCCGCATTGCCGAGCTTTTGCCGCCCTGGCGCCTGCCCGAGACGGTGGTGGCGGCCATCGGGCGGCGGCTTGGGCTTGCCGGTGGCCTGGCCGAGGCGGCCTGGCTGGCCGAGGCGCGCCATGCGGATGGGGAAAGCCGGCATGTCCTGGCTGTGGTCGGGGCCGTGCCGGGCGCAGAGCCGGTGCTTGCCGCTGCCCTGGCCGAGGCGCTGGGTTTCTGCGGGGTGGGGGCGGGGGAGGTCGATGTCACGTTTCTGGCGGCGGATGCACCGGTCCTGGCGCAGTTCGGCCGGGTCGGTCTGCGCTTCGACCTGCCCGGGCGGGCCGGTGCGCAGGACGCGGGGCCCGTCGTGCCGGACCTTGACCTGCCGCCGCGCTTGCGGTGACCGGAAGCTGCGGCGCAGGGCAGGGACAAGATGCCCCGCCCCGCGCATGTCGGGTGGCTGGGTCAGATACGGACGGTTATGTCGCGATCCGGAAAGCGGACGACCCCTTCGGGCCGATGCGTCATGCGCAATGCGGCCGCGGATGAAATCGCGGCACCCACCACCCCCAGGGCAGCACCGATGTCGGCGAGGCTGCGTGTCAGGGCGGTCATGATGAACTCTCTTTCTTGAGTGAAAGCCGATATTGGCTATCTGCAGATGGCATGCCGCGGGCCGTCTGGCCATGCCCGGGCCGGCAAGGCCGTCATGCAGGCGGCGCAGGGCTCGTGCCGGGGCGCGGCTTGTGCGGCGGATCTGGCAATCCCTTGTTGCGACGGGAATGCCGCAAGGGGTTTCAGTAGCCGCGGCGGCGATCGACTTCGAAGAGGAGAGGCAGTCCGGCTTCGCAGCGCCGGATGTTTTCGGCAATGAGCCGCGCCGCATCACCCGGCGGGGTGGAGGCTGCGATATGGGGCGTGACCGTGACCCGGGGATGGTGCCAGAACGGATGGCCGGCGGGCAGCGGTTCGGTCCGGAAGACATCGAGCGTGGCATGGCCGATCTGGCCGGAGTCGAGCGCGGCGAGGAGAGCGGCATCGTCGATCAGGGCGCCGCGGCCGGGGTTGATCAGCGCCGCGCCCCGGGCCGGCAGGGCGAGCGTCCGTGCGTCGAGGATGCTGGCGGTATCGGGGGTGAGCGGCAGCAGCGTCACGACGATGTCGGCAGAGGCGAGCGCGGCTTCCAGACCGTCGGGTCCATGCAGGCAGCGTGCCGATGCCGGCGGGCGGCGGGCTGTGCGGCTCCACCCCGTGACGGGAAAGCCGAGGCCGGCCAGAGCTGCGGCACAGGCGCTGCCGAGTTCGCCGAGGCCGAGGATCGTCACCGGGCGGTCGGCTGTCGGCTTGACGGGTCGGGGGGTCCAGTCGCCGGGCCGGCGCAGGACATCGGTGTCTGTTTCCAGGTGATGGCGCAGCACATGCCCGGTCACATAGGCGACCATGCCCGCCGTCATGCCGGGCGCGACCATCCGCGCAAGCGGCTGGGTCAGGCCGGGGATGTTCGCGATACCTTCGACCCCGGCCCAGAGGCTGAGCACGGCGCGGGTCCGCTGCGCCCGGGCGAAGTCGGGGATCCGCCCGGAGGGCGCAAAGATGATGTAGTCCGCGTCTTCTTCGGCATGGTCGGGGGCCAGATCGACCGCCAGCCCGGCCGCGGTGCAGGCGGCGCGGATGGGGTCGGCGAAGTCCGCCCTGTCGCTTTCGGATGCAGCAAGAAGCAGGCGGAGCATGGCGTGTCGCCTCATCGGCCGGGGACGTGCCGCGCGATGCCGGAGCGGGCGCGGCGGTCGTGTCGGGGGTCGCGGGGGGCGTCCCCCGCGCTGTCGGTGCAGGGGCGCGCCATGAGGTCAGCGCGGGCGGTGGACATGGGCGCTCTGGATCAGGCCGAAGGCGACGAGAAGCACCATCAGTGCTGATCCGCCATAGCTTACCAGCGGCAGCGGGATGCCGACCACGGGCGCCATGCCCATCACCATCAGCATGTTGACGGCAAAGAGCAGGAAGAATCCCGTGGCGATGCCGAGGATGAGCAGGAACGAGAAGCGGTCTTTCTGCTGGAACGCTGCGACGAAGCAGAAGAGCACGATGAGGACATAGAGCGACAGGAGCGTGAGCGACCCGACGAAGCCGAATTCCTCGGCCAGGGTATTGAAGATGAAATCGGTATGCTTTTCGGGCAGGAAGTTCAGGCGTGACTGGGTGCCCTGCATGAAGCCGCGTCCCGTCCAGCCGCCCGATCCAAGGGCGATCGTGGCCTGGGTGATGTTGTAGCCTGCCCCCATCGGATCGGTCGTCGGGTCGAGGAAGGTATCGATCCGGCGGAACTGGTAGTCATGGAGCAGCTGCCACGGCGTGCCGCGGGATTCGAAGACGGCAAGGATCGCGGCTGCGAGGCTGCCGATGACGGTGGCAAAATAGGCCCAGTGGACGCCGGCGCAGAACATCACCGTCGCGCCGATCGCGACGGTGATGACGGCGGTGCCGAGGTTGGGCTGGGCGAGGATCAGGGCGGTCGGCAGCAGGATGAGCGCGACGGGAATGAGGACCCAGAACGGATGCGAGACACGCCGCGCGGGCAGCCGGTCATAATAGGCTGCGAGGACCATGACGAGCGTGATCTTGGCGACTTCCGACGGCTGGATCGTGATCACCCCGAGGTCGAGCCAGCGTTGCGCACCCATGCCGACCGATCCGATCAGTTCGACCGCGACGAGCAGCGCAAGCGAGGCCACATAGGCGAGGGCGGCCATGTTGCGCCAGAACCAGATCGGCACCATCGCCACGGCAAGCATCAGCACCATGCCGGCGCCAAACCGGGCAAGCTGCGGGGACATCCACGGTTCGGCCCGGCCGCCGGCGACGGAGTAGAGCATGACGAACCCGAGCCCGCAGGCAGCCGACACGAGCAGGATCAGCGCCCAGTTGAGGTAAAGCACCTTGCGCAGGCCCGAGGGGACGTATTTGACCTGGTATTCGAGGTAGCTCACGCTGGGTGTCCTTCAGGCCCGGTCGAGGCTGCTGTCGGCGGCGCTTAGGCGCTGCTCGATCCGGCGCTGCTGGTCGCGGATGCGGCTGCGGATGTTCGCGGGATAGGCGTCGAGCGGGGGAGGGCCATCGTAGAGGGCCTGAAGCGTGATGTCCCTGCCGATCGGAGCGGCGGCCGCCGAGCCGCCGCCGCCGTGTTCGACCACGACGGCAACGGCGAAACGGGGGCTGTCGTAGGGCGCAAAATTGACCCAGAGCGCATGGTCGCGCCGTTCCCAGGGCAGATCCTCGTTGCGGGTCACGCCGCGGGCGCGTTCCTCGGGCGTGATCCGGCGGACCTGGCTTGTTCCGGTCTTGCCGGCCATGCGCGCGCCTTCGGCCAGGATGCGCGAGCCCCAGGCGGTGCCGCGTTCGTGGTTGCAGACATCGTACATCGAGGCGCGGATCCGGCGCAGGTCGTTTTCGTTGAGGCCGAGAGACTGGTCCGAGACATAGGGCTCGATGACGCCGTCGACGCTGTGGACAAGGCGGGGCTGGATCAGCCGCCCGGTGGCCAGGCGGGCGGCCATCACTGCAAGCTGAAGCGGCGAGGCCAGCACATAGCCCTGGCCGATCGAGGCATTGACGGTATCGCCGATGCGCCAGTCTTCGCCGCGGGTTTCGCTTTTCCAGGCCCGGTCCGGAGCGATCCCGGTGGCAACGGCGGACATCGGGACGTCATGGCGGACACCGATCCCGAGTTGCCGTGCCATTGCGGCGATCGCCTCGATCCCGACGCGCTGGGCGATTTCGTAGTAGTAGCAGTCGCAGGATTGCTTGAGGCTTTCGTGCAGATTGACGTTGCCGTGGCCGCCGCTGCGCCAGCAGTGGAAGCGCGTCCCCGAGACCGTGGTGAAGCCGCCGCAGTAGACCGTTTCGTCGGGTGTCACCACCCCTGCGGCAAGGGCGGCGAGCGCCGTCACCATCTTGAAGGTCGAGCCCGGCGGATAGGCGCCCTGCACCGCCTTGGCGGCGAGCGGGCGGTAGATGCTTTCGTTCAGTGCCGTCCAGTCGGCGACAGAGATGCCGCGCACGAAAAGGTTGGGGTCGAAGGACGGCATGTTGCCGATGGCGCGCAGGTCGCCTGTGTCGCAGTCGATGACGACGGCGGCGGCGCTTTCGCCCTCCATCCGGGCCTCGACATAGGCCTGCAGCCTTGCGTCGAGCGTGAGCTGGATGTCGGCGCCGGCTTCGCCTTCCTGCCGGTCGATTTCGCGCATGACGCGGCCCAGCGCGTTGACCTCGATCCGCCTGGTGCCGGCCTTGCCGCGCAGGACGGATTCGAGCTTGTTTTCGGCCCCGGTCTTGCCGATCTGGAAGCGCGGAATCCGCAGCAGCGGGTCGGGGTCTTCCATCTGGGACAGGTCGTAATCGCTGACAGGTCCGACATAGCCGACGACATGGGCGGTATCCATTCCACGGGGGTAGTAGCGCGAAAGGCCGACTTCGGCCGTGATGCCGGGCAGGGCCGGGGCATTCACCGTGACCTTGGCGATATCGTCCCACGAGACCCGTTCGAGGATCGTGACCGGGACGAAGGGGCTGTGTCGGGCGAGTTCCTCGCGCGCCTTGGCGAGCGTTTCGGGATCGAGCGGCACCAGCGCATGCAGGCGTGCAAGGGCGTCTTCGACATCGCCTGCGTCTTCGCGCACCATCACGATGCGATAGACCTGTTCATTCACGGCGAGCGGCACGCCGTTGATGTCGAAGATCAGTCCGCGCGCAGGCGGAATGAGTCTCAGGTTGATGCGGTTTTCATCGGCGAGCAGACGGAATTCGTCGGCTCTGGCGATCTGCATCTGGTGCAGTCTCCATCCGATCACGCCGACCACACCCGCCTGGGCGCCGCCGACGACCAGCGCGCGGCGGGTGAGCCGGCCGGTCGTCTGGGGCGGGTCTTTCTGGGGGTTTCTCATCGTCGTGACGGGACCTGGGCGTTCAGAGGCGTTGGCCGAGAGCGTCGACCTGGCCCGGGGCGGGACGGGTGATTCCGAAGAGTCCCCAGGCGGCGGCAACGGCGAAAGGATAGGCGAGAATCGTCATTACCATCTGCAGGAGCGTCAGGCCAAGCGGTGCCTGCGGCAGCATGACGAGGCTGAGCACGATCCGGCCGCCGAGGGTGATGGCCGTGACGGCCGTGGCAACCGCGAGCCATTCGATCCAGAAACTGGCCGCCCGGAGATCCGGGGCGCGGGCCCGGAGTGTTTCGGTCACCAGCACGACCAGCAGGGCCATGAGTCCGGGCGGGCGGTTGAGCAGCAGATCGGCCAGCAGGAACAGAGCGGCCACCGTCACGACCGGGAGGTAGTCGGGACGGCGCAGCATCCAGACACAGGTGAAGGCCAGGAGGAGATCCGGGTATGGCAGGTCGTCCGGGGCGGTGTTCAGGGGCAGCAGTTGCAGAAAGACGATCGCCAGGGCAAGGAGGACGAAGGCAAGCTGTCTGAGCCAGGCACGGGGCGGCGCGTTTTCAGCCATCCGCGGCCTCTGTGCCGGTTGCGGCACCGGTTCCGGCGGCTTCGTCAGCGCCGGTTGTCCCATCGCCTTCGGCCGGCAATCCGAAGGACAGCGCCGGAGCCCCTGTCCCGTCGTCCTGCGGGACGAGGAGACTGCCAGGGTCCGAAATCTGCTCGGTCGGGGGGGCGCGCAGGACGCGCAGGAATTCGAGCCGGCCGTAGTCGGCCGAGAGGCGGACCCGGAGGCGCCGGTCGGTGCCGAGAGCGACCTGGCCGACAAGCAGGTCGGAGGGGAAGAGCGCCCCGTCGCCGGATGTGACGACACGGTCGCCGGGACGGACCGAATCGGGGCTTTCGACGAATTCCAGCAAGGGGTAGGTCGAATTGTCTCCGGCGAGGATGGCGCGCTGGCCGGATGGCTGGATGGTCACCGGAATGCGCGATGACGTGTCGGTGAGCAGGATCACGCGCGAGGTTCTGTCCCCGACCCCCGAGATGCGGCCGACGAGGCCGATCCCGTCCATGGTGGGCCAGCCGTCGACGATGCCGTCGCGGCGCCCGACGTTGAGCAGCACGGACTGCCGGAAGGGTGAGCCGGAATCGGCCATCACGACGGCTGTGATGAAGGTCAGCGCCGGGTCCAGGCTGACGTTGTTGAGGTCGAGCAGACGGGCGTTTTCCTGTTCGAGCTGCAAGGCTGCCTCGCGCCAGGCGCGCATCTGCTGGAGTTCCCGCCGGAGATCCTGGTTCTGTTCGTAGATGCGCTGGTAGCTTTGGAAGTCGCGGACGAGATTGACGACACCCGTGAGCGGTGCCATGGCCCAGTCCATCGGCGGAACCACGGCATCGATCACCTCGGCGCGGAGCCGTTCGACCCTGGGATTGTCGATCCGCCAGACAAGGAAGACCGCTGCAAGCAGGATGACGATCAGGCCGACGAGGAGTCTGCGGACGGGGGCGACGTAGTCTTCGCCTGTGTCCCTGTTCCTGGCCAAGGATCAGCGTCCCCTTTGCTGCGGGTCAGCTGTCATAGTCGATGACGTGGCGCAGCTGCTTTTCGTATTCCAGCGCCTTGCCCGTCCCTAGTGCGACGCAGTTGAGCGATTCATCGGCCACCGAGATGGCAAGCCCGGTCTGTTCGCGCAGGGCAAGGTCGAGCTGGCCGAGAAGCGCGCCGCCGCCGGTGAGCATGACGCCGCGGTCGACGATGTCGGCGGCAAGGTCGGGGGGCGTCGCCTCGAGCGCGGTCATCACCGCCTCGCAGATCTGCTGGACGGGTTCGGCCAGCGCCTCGGCGACCTGGGCCTGGGAGATTTCGGTTTCCTTCGGCACGCCGTTCAGCAGGTCGCGGCCGCGGATCTGCATCGACTGGCCACGCCCGTCATCGGGCATCCGCGCTGTGCCGATGGAGGTCTTGATGCGTTCGGCCGTCGCCTCGCCCACCAGAAGGTTATGCTGGCGGCGCAGGTAGTTGATGATCGCCTCGTCCATCCGGTCGCCGCCGACGCGGACCGAGCGGGCATAGACGATGTCGCCAAGCGACAGGACCGCGACCTCGGTCGTGCCGCCGCCGATGTCGACGACCATGTTGCCGGTCGGGTCGGTGATCGGCATGCCCGCGCCGATGGCGGCGGCGATGGGTTCGGCGATGAGCCCCGCGCGGCGCGCGCCGGCCGACAGGACCGACTGGCGGATGGCGCGCTTTTCCACCGGCGTGGCGCCATGGGGCACGCAGACGATGATCTTGGGCTTGGAGAA
>JBEIDZ010000054.1:0-10791 GCA_040383215.1 Paracoccaceae bacterium
CGCCTCGTCCTCGATCGGCACGCCATGCGCCGACTTGCGCGCCACGCGCCGCGCCTCCTGCTCGCCCGGCAGCAGGATTTCGCTGAACCCCGGCCGCAGCGCGCGCGACTTCACCATCTGCGCGAATTCGCCCATCCGGGCCGTGAATTCGGCCACGGGCATGAACCATTCGACGTCGATCGCGGTCAGCGTGTGGCTCACATCAAGCTTCGCCGGATCGGCATAGGGCGTCAGTCCGAAGCCGCCCCCCCCGATCACGCCCGTCATCACGTCGGTCATGAAGGCCAGACCATAGCCCTTGTACTGCCCGATCCCCAAGAGCGCCCCCGCCATCGCGGCATTGGGGTCGGTCGTCTCCTCGCCCGCGGGGGTCAGCGCCCAGTCCGCGGGCATGGGCTGGCCCGACCGCGCCTGCCACTGCATCATCCCCTTGCCGGCCGTGGTCAGCGCGATGTCCATCACCACCGGAAAGCCCAGGTCCGTCGGCGCCGCGATCCCCCAGGGATTGGTGCCCACAGCGCCCTCGCGCCCGCCCCAGGGCGCCATCTCGGGCCCGGCATTGGTGAAGCTCATCCCGATGCAGCCCGCCTCGACCGCCTGGCAGGCATGCACTGCGCTGCTGCCGTAATGGGTGGAATTGCGCACGATCACCTGCCCGATCCCGCAGACCCTGGCCTTGGCGATGGCCATACCCATCGCCCGCGCCGCGGCCACCGTGCCGATCCCGTTGCCCGCATCGACCAGCGCGAGCGCCGGGCTCTCCTTCACCACGGTCAGCCGCGTGCGCGGATCGACCAGGCCTTGCGTGATCCGCTCGTGATAACGCCGCAGCCGCTTGACCCCCTGCCCGTGGCCGGGATGAAAGCGCAGTTCCGAAAAGACCAGCGCCTCGGCAAAGATGCGCGCGTCTTCGGGCGGCAGGCCCAGCCGCTCGAACCCCTCGACCATGAAGGCGGTGAGAGAGTCGCGCGTGACCGCGGTCATCGGGATCATGGTCATGGCACAAGCCCCATCAGATCGGCGATATTCGCCCCCGCATCGGGATAGGACCCGAGCGCCCCGTCCGGCGCCGTCATCAGCACCGCGATGCCTGGACCATAGCCCGCCCGCGGCCCGTCCGTCGCGCAGACCACGCCGATCGCGCGCGCCCCGCGCAGATAGCCGTGGTTGTAGCGGCTGTCGGTATCGGCCAGCGCCACCAGATCGCCCAGCCGCAGCCCGTCAAGGCCCAGCGCGGCGAGCTCTGCCCGGTCGGTCGTCTGCAGATGGATGCTGCCGCCTTCCGAGGTCAGCCCCAGACCCGCGCCGACCATATGCGCCGGAATCTCGGCCGCGACCCCGATCTCGAGCCCCCTGCCCGCCCGGTGCGGCAGCACGGCCAGAAGTTCGGGCGACACCGCCTTGAGCGACACCGCCGGGTGCCCCTCGATCACCATCCCGAGCCCTTCGGAGCGGATGATGATCTGGTCGCCCACCGCCATCTTCTCGCGCGCGGCGCAGGGGAAATGCACGATCACCTGTTCCGAAAAACGCCCCGACTTGCCTGTGACCACGCCTGTCGCCCCGGCGGCCTGCCCGGTCATCACCCGGGCGCGGTTGCCGATGCAGGCATGGATGTTCAGGCCCCGGTTGCGCAGGTCATCGGCCTGCCGGATCGAGATGCCGGGATGGATGCAATCGGCCGCCCAGCCAAAGGCGCTATCCCCCACGCTCACGTTGTAGACGATCCCGCCATAGGTCGGCAGCAGGAAGGGCCGCCCGTCGGCCGCGAGCCGGTAGGGTTCGGCCGGCAGGCCCGGGAATGCGGGATGCGCGATCGCCCCGCCGACCGAGACGGCGACAAGATCGGAAAGATTGGCCTTGAGCATTCAGCCCTCCATCCGGGCAAAACTGGCGATGTTGGCGTCGGCAGAGATCGCGAAACCCAGCTTTTCGGCCGGGCCGGTGATCAGCGTCAGGATGCCCGGCCCGTGCCCGGTCATCACGCTGTCGCCGTGGATGCAGAGGCAGATCGCCACCATCCCCGTGCGATAGGAGCGCCCGAACCGGTGGTCGACATCCCGGATCGCGATCAGGTCGCCCAGACGCATCCGGTCGATCCCCAGATCGGCCATCAGCGCCCGGTCGCCCGACATCAGGTCCTGGTCGACGAATTCGGCATTCAGCTCTGCCCCCGATCCCATGATCCGGGCGGGCAGTTCCATCGCCACGGGGCAGATCAGCTGCCCGTTCTCGACCCGCAGCCCATAGGCCAGCGCCAGTTCCGGCGAGGTCTTCTTGAAGGCGATCTCGGGCCAGTCGCTCAGCGCGATGCCGCGCCCGCGGGTCCGGATCTGCACCACATCCCCGATGTTGAGCAGGTCCAGCACATCGGGCGCGAAATCGACCAGGAGCCGCGCATGTTCGCCCGTGACGATCCCCTTCGCCCCGCGCGCCAGGCCCGACATCACGGTCGCCTGGTTGCCGATGCAGGTCAGGTAGTGCAGCGCGAAATCCGACTTCTCGTCGGCATTGGCGATCGACACGCCGGGTTCCACATGATCGCCCGCCCAGCCGAAGGCGCGGTCGCCGACCCGCGCGTTGTAGGCGATCCCCGACATGCCCGGCAGGACCGTGCCCCTGCCGTCCGGCCAGGGGATGTAGGGGTTCGGGCGCAGCGTCGGCTGGCTGACCGTGCCGGTCACCGCCATCTCGACCAGCGCGCCGAAGTTCCATTCCAGGCTCTCGCCCATGCGACCTCCCCCGCTCTGCCCTGGCGTTTCGCACCGACGTGATACCGACGCGATACCGACGCGATGCCGAAAGCCGTTTCCGCCGCCCCCGGCCCCTCGGAAGGACCTGACTTGCGTGCTTGACAACCGCGTTCGACTCAAACGATAGTTTCTTTGTCGATTGTCGACAACATACAATTTGGGCTCTGACAGGCCCTTCGACGACCGCGCGGCATGGCAAGGGAAAGACGTGGTTTCAATGGGTTACGCCTCTCTCCTTGCCAGGACGGGTCAGGTCAACGACCTGCTCAACGCCAAGTCGATCCTGAACTGGGATGCGCTGACGCTGATGCCCCCGGGCGGTGCCGCGACACGGGCGCGGCAACTGGCGACACTCCAGGTCGTGGCGCGCGATCACCTGCTTTCCGACACAACCCGCAGGCTTCTGGACGCAGCCGAACGCGATATCCAGCATCTCCCGGCCGGTTCGGTCGAACGCGTGATCTGCGCCCAGGTGCGCGAGGCGCTCGCCTATCACGCCCGGATCCCCTCGCTGCTGGTCGAAGCGCTCGCCGAACACGGCGCACTGGGCCACGAGATCTGGGCCAGAGCCAGATCGGACAGCGATTTCAAGGCTTTCGCCCCGCATCTGGAAAAGACGGTCGCGCTGAACCGCGAGGTGGCCGAATGCATCGGCTATGATGCGCACCCCTATGACGCACTGATGATCCGCTTCGAACCCGGCGAGACGGTGGCCACGCTGCGGCCGCTCTTCGCCGCGCTGCGCGCCCGCATCCTCCCATTGTTGCGGCAGATTTCCGAACGCCCTGCCCCCCGCACCGACTTTCTGCGTCGCCATTTCCCACCAGACCGGCAGCTGGCCTTCGGACTCTCGCTGGCCGAAAGGCTGGGCTACGACCTGAGCCGCGGGCGGCTCGACCTAACCATTCACCCCTTCGAGGTGTCGTTCACCCGCAACGACGTGCGCATCACCACCCGTGTGGTCGAGGACTGGATGCCCGGCAGCCTGTTCGGAACGCTGCACGAGGCCGGCCATGCGATCTATGAACAATACGCCGATCCGGCCTTTGTCCGCACCCCGTTGGCCACTGATCTGATCGGTCTTTATGCGGTCAGCGGCGTCAGTTTCGGCGCCCACGAAAGCCAGTCCCGCCTGTTCGAAAACCACGTCGGCCGGTCGCGTGAATTCTGGCAGGCCAACTTCCCGGCCGCGCAGGCCGCCTTTCCCGATCAGCTTTCGGACATCGACGCCGACACCTTCTGGCGCGCCGTCAACCGCGTCGCGCCCGGTTTCATCCGGGTCGAGGCGGACGAACTGACCTACGACCTGCACATCATGCTGCGCGTCGACATCGAGGCCGCGCTGATCGACGGGTCGCTGAAGGTCGCCGACCTGCCTGCGGCCTGGAATGCGAAGATCAAGGAATATCTGGGGCTTGACGTGCTCGACGACCGTCGCGGCGTGCTGCAGGACGTGCACTGGTCCGTGGGCCAGATCGGCACCTTCTGCAACTACACGATCGGCAACGTCATGGCAGGCCAGCTTTACGCCGCCGCACAGGACGACCCCGCCGTGGCACAGGGGCTTGCAGCGGCCGATTACGGTCCGTTGCGCGACTGGATGACCCGGCACATCCACATCCACGGCCGCCGCCACACGCGCGACGAACTTCTGCGGATGGCGACGGGCCGGACGCTCGATCCGGCGCCGTATCTGGCGCATCTTTCCGCCAAGTATTCCGACATCTACGGGATTTCCGCCTCATGACCGCCAGCCCCCGCCTTGCTTCCCGCGTCAAGCTGAAGGACGCCCATCTCGTGACCCGGATGGCCGATATCGCGGAAGGCCTGCCCGATGTCATCAAGCTCGGCCGCGGCGACCCCGACCTTGACACGCCCGCCCATATCGTGGCCGCCGGGCAGGAGGCCCTGGGCAAGGGGGCCACGCATTATACCCCTCCGCTCGGCATCCCCGCGCTTCGCCAGGCAATTGCCGACAACATCCGCGCCCATGGCGGGGCCGATTATGCCCCCGACCAGATCGTCGTCACCCCCGGCGGCCAGCAGGCGATGTTCGTCATCGCGCTGGGCCTGCTGAATCCGGGCGACGAAATCCTCGTGCCCTGCCCCGGCTACAACCCCTACCATCAGGCGGCCGAACTGGCCGAGGCCACGATCGTCCACATCCGGACGTCGATGGCCACGAACTTCTGCCTGACGGCCGAGATGGTCGAGGCCGCGATCACGCCGAAATCCAAGGTCCTGGTCCTGATCAACCCCAACAACCCCACCGGGACCGTCACCCCGCCCGAGGAAATCCGCCGCATCGCCGAGGTCGCCAGGAAACACGACCTGATCGTGATCTCGGACGAGATCTATGCGCGGCTGACCTATGGTAACCATCAGGTCCAGCCGGTCGCCGCGCTGCCGGGCATGGCCGAACGGACGATCACGCTCTCGGGCCTGTCCAAGGCCTATGCGATGACCGGCTGGCGCGTCGGCTACTTTGCCGGTCCCCCCGACCTCATCCCCGCGCTGGCCGAGATCAACCACGCCTTCGCGATCTCGACCGCCGCGGTCAGCCAGCATGCCGCGATTGCCGCGCTGACCGGGCCGCAGGACTGCGTCGAGGAGATGCGCCAGACCTATGACGCCCGCCGCCGCCAGCTTCTGGCTGGGCTCGATGCGCTTGGCATCCCCTATGCCGAACCGCAGGGGGCCTTCTACGTCTATGCCAATGTCGCCTCGACCGGGATCGGGGCGACGGCCTTCTGCGAAAGGCTGCTGCGCGAAGGGCGGGTGCTCATGTATCCCGGCGGCATCTATGGCGACTATACCGATGATTTCGTCCGCATGTCGCTGACCACCCACCGCATTCCCGAAGCCATGGCCCGGATGAAGACCGTGGTCGACGCCATCCGCCGCGAAGCCGCCTGAGAGGACGCGCCCATGAAGACTGACAATCCCAATGTGATCGGCATCAAGCACATGGCCTTCGGCGTGCGCGACGCGGCCCGCGCGCTTGAAACCTATGCCCGGTTTCTGGACGTGCCGGCCGATACCGCGGTGACCGTCTATCCCAAGTCGAAGAACAAGGTCGCGCTCTTCAACCTGGGCGGCATCGAATACCAGCTGTGCGAATCGATGGAGCCGGACGGGCGTTTCGCCCGCTGGATCGACGCGCGCGGCCATGAGGGGCTGCATCACATCTGCTACGAGGTCTCCGACATCGACGCAGCGCTCGCCCATGCCAAGGCACAGGGGGCCGAATTGCGCATCTGCCAGGCCTGCGGCGTCTATGGCTCGCATCCCCATCCCGAAGGCTGGGTCGCCTTTCTCGACAATGACGCAGGCGGGATCGAGATCGAATTCATGCAGGTCTATACGCCCGAACAGCTCAAGGACTACGAAGCCTTCAAGGGGATCTGAGATGACGCGCACCGTTTCCGTCGGCACCGCTTCCGCCGCCCCCGGCACCGTCGCGCGCGGCGCGATCCCGGTCACGACACTCGCCGGGGGAACACCCCTCGAAATCCCCGTCGTCGTGGTCAACGGCGCGGGCGACGGTCCCTGCTTCTGGGTCAACGGCGCCATCCATGGCGACGAACCCGAAGGGCCGCTGGCCTGCCAGATCGCGCTGCGCGAGGTCGACCCGCGCCAGCTGAACGGCACGCTGGTCCTCTGCCCGGTGATGAACGTGCCGGCTTTCGAGGCGGCCGAGCGTGGCAATCCGCTCGACACCTTCAGCTATGACATGAACCGCATCTATCCCGGCCGGGCCGACGGCTATCTGTCCGAGCGCATCGCCGCCGCCCATGCCGCGGCGATGGGCGCGGTCGCGGATTTCGAAATCTCGATCCATTCCGGCGGGGCGCACAGCTATCTCGCCAAGGCGATCTTCGTCGACGAAAGCCCCGCCTCGGTCGAACTGGCCACCGCGATGGGGCCGGGCTGGGGCTGCATCATGTCGAACTTCCTGCCCAAGGGCAGCCCGATGGCCTTTCTCAAGGACAAGGGCAAGGTCGGCATCACCGTCGAACTCGGCGGCCGCTCGGCCACCTCGCCCAGGGAATTCGCCCGCGTCGGCCGCGAGCTGGCCGATTCGATCCTCAACATCCTGCGCCACTACAAGATGTATCCGGGCCAGGCCGACTATCCCAATCCCCGCTACATCGGCGAACAGGAGGCCCTGCTGGCCCCCGCCTCGGGCATCTTCCTGCCCGCCCCCGGGGTCGAATTCCTGACCATGATGAAGAAGGGCGATCCCATCGCCCGCATTGTCAGCATCTTCGGCGATACGCTGGCCGAGCTTGTCGCCCCGGCCGACGGCATGTTCTTTGGCCTGCGGGCGCTGCCCAATGTGCAGACCGGGGACTGGTGCTGCTTCTTCTGCAAGGTTTCCGGAACACGGGACTGATCATGGACCTGACCCGCGACCTTGTCGGCTATGGCGCTCACCCGCCAGACTTCCTGTGGCCGAATGGGGCCCGGGTCGCCGTCAATTTCGTCCTGAATGTCGAAGAAGGGTCCGAATACGGCTTTGCCGACGGCGACGGCAAATCCGACGCAGCCCTGACCGAGGTGGCCCAGGCCCGCGTTCCGCAGGGTCTGCGCGATCTCGCCGCGGAAAGCATGTTCGAATTCGGCTCCCGCGTCGGCTTCTGGCGCCTGGCCCGCCTGTTCCGCGACCGCAATCTGCCGCTCACCGTCTTTGCTTCCGCACTCGCGCTTGAACGCAACCGCGACATGGCGAGTGCGATCGCCGCGGCGGACTGGGATGTGCTCTGCCATGGCTGGCGCTGGGTGGAACACTACCTCATGGATGAAGCGACCGAACGCCAGCACATCGCCCAGGCCCATGCCAGCATCACCGCCAGCATTGGCCGGGCCCCCGAAGGCTGGTACTGCCGCTACGGCCCCAGCCCCAACACCCGCCGGCTTGTCGTCGAACATGGCGGTTTCATCTATGACAGCGACAGCTATGCCGACGAGATCCCCTACTGGGTCACGGTCGCCGGCCGGCCGCATCTGGTCGTGCCCTACAGCCTTGCCAGCAACGATGCCAAGCTCGTCGGCGGCCCGCTCGTGACCGCCGATTCCTTCACGACCTACCTCAGCGACTCGCTCGATTTCCTGCTGGCCGAAGGCCAGACGCGTGTCCTGTCCGTGGGTCTGCACCTTCGCGTCCTGGGGCAACCCGGGCGGGCTGCGGGCCTTGCCCGCTTTCTCGATGCCGTTGCCGGTCGATCCGGGGTCTGGGTCGCAGGGCGCGGCGACATCGCCCGCCATTTCCGGAGCCATGTCCCGCCGCCTGGGGCTCCGGCATGATCGTCACCGCGCGCGACCCCGATCCGCACGCCTTTGCCGCCTTCGGCGCGCTTGTCGAAGGCCCGGCACTCCACGGGGACCGCCGCCTTTACAGTGACTGGCTGACCCCTGTCGCGGGTCTGGCGCTGCAGTTTCACATCAACTCGGTCTGCCGTTCGGAACTGCCTCTTGTCCTTGGCGGCGTCGAATGCCATCCCCATGCCGCGCAGGTCTTCCTGCCGCTCGATGTCAGCCGGTATCTCGTCACGGTGATGCCTGACCGCGGGGGCAGTCCGGATCCCTCCGGCGCGCTCGCGATGATCCTTCCGGGAACCCTGGGCGTGATCTACCGGCCGGGGACCTGGCACGCAGGTGTGACCGTCCTTGACCGGGACGGTCGCTTTGCCGTGCTGATGTGGCGTGGCGCGGCGGATGACGACATCTTCGCTGCCACCGCACCTTTCACCGTCAGTGCGCCCGTCGCCATGCAGAAGTCTCTCCCATGACACATACACCCCGCCTCTATGTCCCCGTCATCACGCCGTTCCGGCCTGACCTCGGGGTCGATCACGCAGGCCTCGTCAAGGTCGCGCGGATGATGCTCGATGACGGCGCGGACGGCCTCGCGCCGTTCGGCACAACGTCTGAGGCGACCTCGATGTCGGTCACCGAACGCATGGCCGCGCTCGAAGCCCTGGTCGAAGGCGGCATCGACCCCGCCCGCCTGATCCCCGGCACCGGCTGCGCCGCCCTTCCCGACACCATTGCACTGACGCGCCACGCCCTCGGTCTCGGCGTCAAGGGCACGCTGACCCTGCCACCTTTCTACTACAAGCCTGTCAGCGACGAAGGCGTCTTCGCTTCCTATGCCCGCGTGATCGAAGCCGTCGGGTCGGACCGGCATGGCCTCTATCTTTACCATATCCCGCAGATGTCCGGCGTGCCGATCACGCTGAACCTGATCGATCGTCTGATGACCGCCTTCCCCGGAGTCATCAGGGGCCTGAAGGATTCGGGCGGCAAGTGGGACAATACCGCGGCCGTCATCGCCGCATTTCCCGAAATCGCGACCTTTTCCGCCTCCGAGGCGCTCCTGCCCCAGAATATCGCCGCAGGCGGCGCCGGTTGCATCAGCGCCAGCGCCAACGTCAACGCGGCCGGCATCGCCCGCCTGATCCGGGCTGTGGGCACAGCCGGCGAACCGGCCGCCGCAGATCAGGCGGCACAGGTCCGCAGGATTTTCGAAGGCCTGCCGCTCATTCCTGCCATCAAGGCTGCCATCGCGCGCAGGACGGGCGATCCCGCCCATGCCATCGTGCGGCCGCCTCTCGTTGCGATGACCCCGGAACATGACGCGGCCATCACAGCGGCCCTGACCCTGAGTGGAGGACTGCCGAGTGCCTGAAACGACCCTGGCCCCCGCGCCGGCCATCGCGCCACCCGACTTCCGCCCGATCGAGCAGATGCCGCTCAGGACGATCGTTGCCGACATGCTGCGCCGCAACATCATTACCGGAAAGCTGCGGCCCGGCACCGTTCTTGTCGAAACCGCGCTTGCCGAACAGATGAACGTCAGCCGCGCCCCGATCCGCGAGGCAATCCAGATCCTCGAGAAAGACGGCCTTGTCGAAACCGTTGCCTACAAGGGCAAACGGGTCAAGCCGCTGACCGCGCGCGAGGTTGCAGAAACCTATTCGCTGCGCGAGGCCTTCGAAATCTTTGCCGTCCGCCGCATCATCGAGTCCGGGACCGATGCCTCTGCCCTCTGGACCCATTGCCGCGCGATGGACGATGCCGCCGAAAAGGGCGACCGCGAGGCCCTGACCGCGGCCGACGAGGCGTTTCACCGGACGCTGATCCGCCTGTCCGATCACGACCTGCTCCTCACGCTCTGGAACGGCCTTTATCTGCGCATCCACCAGATCATGGCCCTGCGCAACGTCGCCCAGCCGAACCTGCACGATATCGCCGCAAACCACCCCCCCATCGTCCGCGCACTCGAGGCGCGCGACATGCCCGAAGGGGTCGGTCTCATCGCCCAGCACACACGCCGTCTTGCGAATTTCGACCCCGCCAGCATTGCAGAGCTCAACGTATGACCGCGCGGGGGCCGATCCTGGTGACCGGGGCCGGCGGCTTTGTCGGCACGGCGCTTGCCGCTGGGCTCGCCGCTCTCGGGCACGAGGTTCTGGCGCTTGATCGCGCCTTCGATGCCCTGGCCGAGGCCGCGCTTGGCCCCGTCCCCCGCATCACCGCCGATCTCGCACAGCCGATCCCGGCGCTGCCGGCCTGCGACATCATCATTCATGCGGCCGCACTTACCACCAGTCCCGCCGCGCTGGGCCTGACCGACGCCCAGCACCTGGCCGCCAACATGGCCCCGCTCATGGCCATGATCGTCCATGCCGACCGGACACGGCCGCGCGCCTTCGTCTTTCTCTCTTCTTCGGGCGTCTTTGCCCAAGGCGACGGCTCGCCCGACCTGACCGACACCGACCTGCCCACCGCCACCGGCCCCTATTCCGCTGCCAAGCGGGCAGGCGAAGCGCTCGTTCCCGGCGCGCTTGGCCAGGTGTGCGAAACCTTCGTGCTGCGTCTGGGCTACCTGTACGGTCCGGGTGAAATCGCCAGCCCCAGCCGGCGCCGGGTGTCGCAACTGCAGTCCTGGCTCGGCGATGCTGCGGCGGGGCGTCCCCTGACGGTCCCGCAGAACGATCCCCGCCGCGACTGGACCTTCGCCCCCGACCTTGCA
>JBEIDZ010000055.1:0-10770 GCA_040383215.1 Paracoccaceae bacterium
CCATGCCCCGCCGGGGCAGGCGCATGGTCCGCCCTGCCGCTCTCGCCGCTCAGCGGGGCCGCAGAGAGCCGGGGGCCGGCTGCCGCCTCGCCGATCCGGGACCGATATCCGCTCATGTCCTCACCCCTTCACCCGTCATCGCGCACCACGGCCAAGCCACACGGCAAACTCCGCCTGCAGCGAGTGTTAACGGTTCGTCACCGGCAATCAATCCGAATGGTCAGGGCGCCGGCCTGCGGGGGTTTCGGACCGGTGTCCTCCGCCGCTGCGCCTGTTCCCCTCCGCCCCTGGCGCGCGGTGCTGTCACACTCCGCCCCGGCCCCGGCCCGCGTTGTCCGCACCGACGCAATACCGACGTGATCCCGACGTGATACCGAAAGGCCGATTTGCGCAGGATGACCGCGTTAACCCCTCGACCGGTCCGGGGCCAAGCCTCTCGGATTGGACCGGGCCAGACCACAAATCCGGGTCAGCCGCTCCCGCGTATCTATGCCGGAAACCCAGAATTACCAAATGATTTCAAGGATGATTGGCGGAGAGGGTGGGATTCGAACCCACGGTGGGCTTGCACCCACAACGGTTTTCGAGACCGCCCCGATCGACCACTCCGGCACCTCTCCGACGGAGGCGGTCTAGCCGCTGGGCCACCACGAGGCAAGCCCGATTCGTCAGCCGGACGATCCGGGCACCGGGCCATTGTCGCGACGATGACGGGCTCAGTCCGGCGGCTTCGGATCTGGCAGCGGAAAGAGACCGGCAAGGGTGGCGCGCAGCTGAGCTTTCTGGATCTTGCCCATCGCGTTACGGGGAAGCTCTGCCATGAAGATGATCCGCTTGGGCAGCTTGAAGCCGGCCAGGACCGGGCGGAGGGCGGCGCGGATACTGTCTTCGGTCTCGGCGGTTCCTTCTGAGATGCTGACGACGGCAACGACGGCTTCGCCGAGGTCAGGGTGGGCCACGCCGACGACAGCCGATGCAACAACGCCGGGCAAGGCATCGATCGCATCTTCAACTTCGGCGGGATAGACATTCAACCCGCCCGAGATCACAAGGTCTTTCGACCGGCCCACGATTGTCAGGTATCCGTCCGGGTCAAACCGGCCCAGATCGCCGGTTACGAAGTACCCATCCTCGCGGAAATCCCGGGCAGTCTTGTCGGGCGCGCGCCAGTAGCCGGAAAAGACGTTCGGTCCCCTCACTTCGATCGAGCCGACGTCGCCTTGCGGCAGGGGTCGGCCCGTCGCGGTGTCCGTGATCCGCACCACCACGTCCGGCAGGGGAAAGCCGACCGTTCCGGCCCGGCGTTCGCCGGCGCAGGGGTTGGAGGCGATGATGCTTGTTTCTGTCATGCCGTAACGTTCGAGGATGTCGTGACCGGTCGCGCGGGCAAAGGCGCGGTGGGTCGCGGCCGAGAGAGGGGCCGAGCCGCAGATGAAGAGCCTCATGCCTGAAGTCGAGGAGGGAGAAAGGCGGGAATCCGCCAGGAGGCGGATGTAATGTGTCGGGACACCCATCATCACGCTGCAACGCTGCATCGCTGAGAAGATTGCATCGGTTGAAGCGTCGGTCAGGAAGACCATCGAGGCTCCGGCTGCCAGCACCGTATTTGTGGCGACGAAGAGACCATGGGTGTGAAAGACCGGCAGAGGATGGAGCAGGACGTCGTCCGGCGTGAAGCACCACGTCCGGGCGAGCGCGGCGGCATTGGAGGACAGATTGCCCCGGGTGAGCATCACTCCCTTTGAACGGCCGGTTGTTCCCGACGTGTAGAGGATGGCGGCAAGGTCGTCCGGCGCGCGGGAAAGGTCGTCGAACTCGGCTTCGCCGGCCTCTTGCGCCAGCCGGTCAGGAGACATGTGTGGCACGGAGCAGGACCCGGTCGACCGGACCGTTGCGCTGACGAAAAGCGCCGGTTCCGCATCCTGCAGGAAGTAGGCCGTTTCTGCCGGTGTATAGGCGGTGTTCAGCGGCAGGAACACTGCACCCAGCCGCAGGCAGCCCAGATAGAGCAGCAGGACCTCGGGTGACTTTTCGGCCTGGACGGCAACCTTGTCTCCGGGCCGGACGCCAAGACGATCGAGGGCCGCCGCGTATCCTCCTGACCGGGCAAGGGCCTGGGCATAGGCCATTGCGGGCCCTGGACCTTCGCGGATCAGCATCTGCCCTTGTGCGGCGCCTTTCCTGAGAGCTTCGATCATGTCCATCGCCCGGTGTCCCCGTGTCCACTCTTTCCGCTGCGCACTCTGCGGCGCAGGTCTGCTCGCGTCGTCCGGCCGGCGCAACCTGTCCTGCGCACCACCGGGTTCCGGCGTGTCCGGAACAGGCTCTTGTGCCCGACTCTCTGCTGTGAGAGGTCTGCGTCAAGCCCTGTGGGTCTTATGAGCATGACGGTGACATCGCCTGCCCTGCCGCATGAAGCCGCATCCGCGACGGCGTGGCTCGTGATTTTCGGAACGGCAACGGCCCATCTGCTGAATGACGTGATCCAGTCGCTGGTCACCGCGAGCTATCCCGTGATCGAAAGCGAATTCGGCCTGATGTTCTGGCAGATCGGGCTGATCACGCTTGCCTTTCAGGCCACCGCTTCGCTGTTGCAGCCGGTTGTGGGGCATCTTTCCGACAGTCATCCGATCCGCCATTCCCTTGGCCTCGGGATGGCGACGACTCTGGTGGGGATGTTGCTTCTTGCCGAGGGGCCGGGCTATGGATGGCTGCTGGCCGGGGCTGTCCTGATCGGGATCGGCTCGGCGGTCTTTCACCCCGAAGCGTCGCGTGTCGCCCGGGCTGCATCGGGGGGGCGTTTCGGGACTGCGCAATCCCTGTTTCAGGTCGGCGGCAATCTCGGAACCGCAATCGGCCCCCTTCTGGCCGCCTTCGTGGTGGTCGTTCACGGCCGGGAGAGCCTGATCTGGTTTTCGGGATGTGCCCTTGTCGGCGTCGTCATCCTCCTGCGCCTTGGTAACTGGTACGCCCGGCACCGCGCCGCTCTGGCGCTGCGTCCGGCGACAGTCCCGGCGCAGTCGCCCCTTTCACGGGGGGCAGTTGTCACCGCGCTCGCGGTGTTGGCGCTTCTGACGTTTTCGAAGAACATCTACACGGCAGCATTCGGCAGCTACTACACGTTTTTCCTGATTGAGAGATTCGGCCTGACGGCACAGCAGTCGCAACTGATGCTGTTCCTGTTCCTGGCGGCCATGGCGGTCGGCGTGGCGTTGGGCGGACCGGTCGGAGACCGTTTCGGGCCGCTGGCCGTGATCTGGGTTTCGATCCTGGGTGTCCTGCCCTTCACGCTTGTCCTGCCGTTTGCATCGCTTTTCTGGACGGGCGTGCTGTCGGTTGTGATCGGTGTCGTGATCGCCTCGGCCTTTCCGGCAATCATCGTCTATGCCATCGAACTTCTGCCCGGGCGCGTTGGTCTGGTTTCCGGGATGTTCTTCGGATTTGCCTTCGGCATCGGCGGGATCGCAGCGGCGGTTCTGGGGCTTATGGCCGATCTTCATGGCCTTGCCTGGGTGTTCTGGGTCTGCGGCTGGCTTCCGGCTATCGGCCTGCTGACCGTTTTCCTGCCGCGTCGGGCAGTCGAGGCTTGATCGCTGACAACACCTGACAGGCCCGCGCGGCAGACGCAGAGGCTACTGGCGCCGGTGCAAGCCGCGGACTATCTCAGACGGGGACATGGCGGAAAGCCAGCATGGACGGCAAAGCGAAAATTCCTTCCGTCATCGGGTCGGGCTCAGACGACAAGCCTGACTGGGCGCTGACACGCCGCGAACGCCGTGCCCGCGCGCGTTCCGCCGAAGGGCTGCCGCCGCGGCGGCGCGGGCGCTGGGTGCTGCCTGTGCTGCTGGGGCTTGGGCTGGCAGTGGGCGCCTGGATGCAGAAGGATGCCTTGACCACAGCGTTCCTGCAGCCCGAACCTGCCGCGACGGAAGCTGCCGTTCCGGCGCCCGTGCCGCGGATGCAGGTGAACGGAACGGAATTCGCCACAGTCGTGCTGCGTGACCTTGACCGGAGGGTCAGGGTGTTCGGGACGATCAATCCTGCCCGCCGCGCCGATCTTTCGGCACAGACGGGCGGATTGGTGGAAGCGGTGAACTTTCGCCCCGGTGACAGGGTTGTCAGCGGCGATGTGCTTGTCCAGGTGGATGTCGAACGTCTGACGCTTGAACTTGGTCAGGCAAGGTCGAATGGCGAGGCGACGCGTGCACAACTGTCGCTGGCCGAGGGGCAGCTTGAGCGGGTTCGCCAGCTTGTCCAGCGCAACGTCGCCACAGCCTCTACGCTGGAGGAAGCGCAAAGCGCGGTTGATGGACTGAGAGCGCAACTGACGGCACTTGACGATCTGGTCAGGCTTGCCGAGTTGTCGTTGCGCAATGCCACGGTCACTGCGCCGTTCGACGGGATCGTGACGGCGCGAGCGGTGGAACCGGGCACGGTCATCGCAGCCGGAACGACGCTGATCAGCCTTGTCGATCTTGCGACAGTCGAACTCGAGGCTGCCGCGCCGGTTTCCGCAGGCGTCCAGCTTCGCCCGGGTCAGAGTGTCGAGGTCACTGTGGATGGAATCCCTGATCGCCGCTTTACGGGAACGGTCTCGCGCATCAATCCGGTTGCCGCAGCCGGAACGCGGGCGATCCCCGTCTATGTCGCGATGGACAATGACGAGGGACTTCTGTTCGGCGGGATGTTCGCCACGGCCGAAGTCGTTGTGGATCGGGCGCCCCGCGTGATCGTAGTGCCGGCCGGCGCTGTCCGCAGCGATGCCGGAGGTGCATATGTCTTGCGGATCGAGAACGAGACGCTGGTGCGGGCTCCGGTGACGATTGCCGAAACGTGGTCCGGACGGCTTGTGCGCGTCGTCGCCGGACTGGCCGAAGGCGACGAGATCATCACCGCGGCCCTGCCCGAGCTTGCGCCGGGCGACCAGATCGAACGCGTGGCAGAGTAGCGAGGGGAGGCGGCAGAGATGTTCCTGACCCGCATCTCTGTCGGACAGCCTGTCTTTGCGGCGATGGTGATGGTCGCGATCATGGTGTTGGGCCTGTTCAGTTACCAGCGTCTGCCCATCGAACAGTTTCCGGATATCGATTTTCCGGTCGTCGCTGTCGTCGTGTCCTATCCCGGCGCATCGCCTGAAGCAGTCGAGAACGACATCGTCAAGCCGATCGAGCAGGCCGTCAACACCCTGTCGGGCATCGATTCGATCGAAAGCACGGCCCAGACGGGCCAGGCGCTGGTGATCATGTTTTTTGACATGGCGGTGCAGTCGGCCGATGCAGCCCAGGATGTGCGGGATCGCCTTGCCGGCGTTGCGGCGGGCTTTCCGGATGCGGCCGAAGACCCGACCGTCCTGCGATTCGATCCGGCGGAACTGCCGGTGCTTTCCTTTGCCGTGTCTTCGGAGGCGATGGCGGCGCGTGATCTGACGGCACTGGCCGAGGAGGTGATCGTACCGCGCATCTCGGCGATCCAGGGGGTAGGGCGCGCGTCGGTCGTGGGTGGCGTCCCGCGCCAGGTCAACATCCTGCTCGATCCCGACCGGATGAACGCCTACGGCGTGGGGGTGAGCGAGATCATGGCGCTGCTTCGTGCCGACAACCGCAACCTGCCGGCAGGCGCCATCGAGGACGGTCGGAGCGTTCAGACGATCCAGCTCGAGGCGAGGCTGGAAAGCCAGGAGGATTTTCTCGACATCATCGTCGCCCGCCGGGGAGGGCAGCCCGTCTATCTGGGTGACATCGCCAGCGTCGAGGACGGACAGGCCGAGGTGACGAGCCTCGCTCTGCTGGACGGAGAGCAGGCGCTTGCCGTCGACGTCGTCAAGACGCAGGGTGCCAATACGGTGGCGGTCGCGCGCGAGGTGCGCGATGCCATGGCCGAACTGATGACCGAGGACCTGCCTGACGGTGTCCGGCTCGACATCGTGCGAGACAATGCCGAACCGGTCGAGGAGAGCTTTCGCAACGTCCAGAACATGCTGGTCGAGGGTGCGGCGCTGACGACGCTGATCGTGTTTCTCTTCCTCAATTCCTGGCGCTCGACGGTGATCACCGGCCTGACGCTGCCGATTTCGGTCATCGGGACGATGACGGTGATCTGGGCTCTGGGCTTCACGCTCAACATCATGACGCTGCTGGCGCTGTCGCTGGCGATCGGGCTTCTGATCGATGATGCCATCGTGGTGCGCGAAAACATCATGCGGCATCTTCATATGGGCAAGAGTCACCGGCAGGCGGCGCTCGAGGGCACCGATGAGATCGGGTTGGCGGTGCTGGCCACGACATTTTCGATCATCGCAGTCTTTCTTCCTGTCGCCTTCATGGAAGGCATCATCGGACGCTTTTTTCTGCAGTTCGGCGTGACGGTGTCGGTGGCTGTGCTGATCTCGCTTTTCGTGGCTTTTACGCTCGATCCGATGCTGTCTTCGGTCTGGTACGATCCGACAGCCCGGCCCGGGGCGCGCCGCGGTCCGATCGGCCGGCTTGTCGCAGGCTTTGATCGTGGCTTTGTTGCCATCGGACGGGGCTATGGCCGGGTCCTGCGCTGGTCGCTGCGGCACCGCCTGACCACGCTCTTTGTTGCGCTGTGCGCTTTTGTGGGGAGCTTCTTTCTGGTGCCGCTGGTCGGTGCCGAATTCGCCCCCGCCGTGGACAATTCGGAATTCGAGGTCCGCCTGACGGCCCCGGTCGGATCGTCGCTTGACTATACCGCAGCCAAGATCCGGCAGGCCGACCGTATCCTGCGCGGTTTTCCGGAGGTGGCCGGCACATATGCCACGGTCAATGCCGGCACGGATTCGGGCGGAGCCAACGAGGCCGTGATCGCGGTCAGGATGCTGCCGCCGGCCGACCGCAGCCGCAGCCCGCAGGACATGACGGCCCCGGTGCGCGAGGCGCTGGCCGCGATCCCGGGGATCAGCGTGACGGTGGGGGCCGCATCCGGGATCGGCGGCGGCGGGGCGCCGGTGCAGATCAACCTGTCCGGCGACAGCTTTGTGGTGCTTCAGAGACTGTCCGACGAGCTGGTCCGCCGCCTGAAGGCTGTCGAAGGCCTGGCCGATGTCCGCTCGTCGCTTGATGATGCACAGCCGGTCATCGGCATCCGGCTGAACCGCGAGGCGGCCTCCGACCTTGGCGTCACACTCGGACAGGTCGGCGACACCATCGAGCCGATGCTTGGTGGCCGGAATGTGGGTGACTGGACTTCGCCTGACGGGCGAAACTATGCCGTGGTGATCCGCCTGTCACGCGAGGTGAGAAACAACCCTGCCACTCTTGGTGCGCTGCCCGTGGCGCAGAGCCAGGGCGAAGGGATGGTCAGGCTCGACCAGGTCGCCGAGGTGGTGGAGTCATTCGGACCCGCCGAGATCAACCGCCGCAATCTGGCGCGGACCGTGACGGTCACCGCGAACCTTGCCGAAGCCACGCTTTCAGCCGTCCTGCCCGAGGTGCAGGCCGCGATCGGCGCGATCGAGGCGCCGACGGGCTACCGGGTGTCGACCGGCGGCGAGGCGGAAGACCTTGCCGAATCCTTTGCTTCGGCCGTAGCGGCGCTCGCCATGGCGGTGATCTTCATTTACCTCGTGCTTGCCTCGCAATTCGGTTCATTCCTGCAGCCGGTGGCAATCATGGCGTCGCTGCCGCTCGCCCTTATCGGCGTGATGGTCGGACTGCTGGTCGGCGGCTCCACGCTCAACATGTTCTCGATCATCGGCTTCATCATGCTGATGGGCCTTGTCGTGAAGAATGCGATCCTGCTGGTCGACAACGCCAACCAGCGCCGTCGGGAGGGCGTGAACCTCTGGGATGCGCTTGTCATCGCCGGCGAGACGCGGTTCCGACCGATCATCATGACGACACTCGCGATGATCTTCGGAATGCTTCCGCTCGCGCTGAACCTGCATGAAGGATCGGGCCAGAACGCGCCCATGGCCCATGCCGTGATCGGCGGGCTGATCTCCTCGACGGTTCTGACGCTCGTCGTCGTTCCGGTGGCGCTGACCTATCTCGATGCATTTGGAAAGCGCGTTGCGCGGTTCTTTCCGCCGCCCCCCGATCATGACGACGGGCGTCTGCGCGATGCGGCCGAGTGACGGCGGGCGTTGGCCTCTTGCCCTGTCCGCAGGAGCGCCTTAACCGCTGCACCGATGTTTGACGTCCGGCAGGAAGGGAGCAGACGAGGATGATACCGCGCAATGCCTTTGGCCGCACCGGGCGGGCCGTGTCCCGGATTGGCTTCGGGGCCTGGGCCATCGGCGGCACCTGGGGCGAGGTCACCGAGGCGGATGCGCGCGATGCGCTGCATGCAGCGCTGGATGCCGGGATGACCTTCATCGACACGGCCGATGTCTATGGTGACGGGCGGTCCGAACGGCTGATCGCGGCAGTGCTGGTCGAACGGTCAGGCCGGCGCCCGATGGTCGCAACCAAGGCCGGCCGGCGCGCAAACCCGCATGTCGCCGAGGCTTACACGCTGGAAAACCTGACCGCCTGGACCGACCGGTCGCGGGCGAACCTGCGGATGGACAGGCTCGATCTCGTCCAGCTTCACTGTCCGCCGACGGCGGTCTTCTACCGGCCGGAGGTGTTTGATGCGCTCGAGACACTGAGGGCGCGCGGGGCCATCGCCCGCTGGGGCGTTTCGGTCGAGAAGGTTGAGGAGGGGCTCAAGGCCATCACCTATGAGGGGTGCGCGTCCGTCCAGATCATCTACAACATCTTTCGCCAGCGGCCAGCGGAGCTCTTCTTTCGCGAAGCGCGCAGGAAGCGCGTCGCGGTGATCGCCCGCGTCCCGCTTGCCTCGGCGCTATTGACCGGCAAGATGAGTGCCGGGAGCCGCTTTGCACCCGATGATCACCGCGCCTTCAACCGTGAAGGTGCGGCCTTCGACAAGGGCGAGACGTTTTCGGGCGTGCCATTCGACGTGGCGCTGGCCGCGGTCGAAGAGATGCGCCCGCTGGTGCCCAAAGGCATGTCGATGGCGGCCTTCGCGTTGCGGTGGTGCCTGATGCACCCGGCGGTGACGGTGGTCATTCCCGGCGCCCGCAATGCCGATCAGGCCCGCGTCAACGCTGCGGCGGGCGAGCTTGCCCCGCTGCCGCCGGCAACGATGGAAGCGCTTACCGCGATCTACCGGACCCGGATCGCACCGCATGTCCATCACCTCTGGTAGGGCGCACAGTTCCTGTGCCCGGCGGGGTCTTTCGCGCGGCGGCGCGTGGCCCTAGATTGCAGAGGCAGGAACGAAGGACGGCAGCCATGACAGTCTCGCTTGGGCTCGATACATTTGGCGATGTGACCTCCAATCCCGACGGGACCATGAAGCGGATGGACGAGGTTCTGCGCGATGTGGTCGAAGAGGCTGTGCTGGCGGACGAACTCGGGATCGACTTCATCGGCCTCGGTGAACACCACCGGGCCGATTTCGCGATATCCGCGCCCGAGATCGTGCTGGCCGCCATCGCGGGGCGGACGCGGCGCATCCGCCTTGGCACGGCGGTCACTGTTCTGTCGACCGATGATCCGGTGCGTGTCTTCCAGCGCTTTTCGACGCTCGACGCCGTGTCGAACGGGCGGGCCGAGGTGATCCTCGGACGGGGGTCTTTCATCGAGAGCTATGCGCTGTTCGGCTTCGACACCGCCGATTACGAGCTTCTGTTCGAGGAGCGTCTGGACCTTTTTGCCCGGCTCTTGCGCGAGGAACGGGTGACCTGGTCGGGGCAGACGCGCGCGCCGCTGAACGATGCAGTCACCTATCCCCGGCCCGGCCCGGCGGGACTGACGACCTGGGTCGGTGTGGGTGGCAGTCCGGAATCGGTGGTGCGCGTGGTGCGGCACGATCTGCAACTGATGCTGGCCATCATCGGTGGCGATCCACTGCGGTTCAGGCCCTTTGTCGACCTTTATCATCGTGCGGCCGCGCAGATGGGCCGGTCGCTGCGCCCGATTGGCGTGCATTCCCCCGGATTTGTCGCGGCGACGGATGAGGCCGCGCGCGAGGCGCTTTGGCCGCATTACCAGACGATGTTCGGCCGGATCGGCCGCGAACGCGGCTGGCCGCCGGTGACCAAGGAACGCTTCATCGCCGAGGTCGAGCAGGGGGCGATGTTCGCAGGCTCGCCCGAGACGGTGGCGCGCAAGATCGCCCGGACCGTCAAGGGGTTGGGCCTTGCCCGGTTCGACATGAAGTATTCGACCGGACCGATGCCGCATGGACAGTTGATGGAAGGTATCCGCCTTTACGGTGAAAAGGTGATACCGCTTGTCAGGGAGATGCTGGCACTGGACGCTGCAGCCTGACCAGACGAACGGGATGAGGTCGCGGGGTCCGTCTGTCACTGACAGGGACAGGCAGTTCAGGCAACACGGCACCCGATGACCCGGAATTCACGGGTCACGGGCATACGGACTGGCTGCGGAAACCTGGCGGCCCGGCACGCAGGCCTTGTGGGAGGCTGCTCCGGTCCGTCAGACCGGCCGGGCGGGCAAGTGCATCGGTGACGGTCGCGATGCCACGCGCCATGTCGTTCCGGGTCAGGCCAGCCGCCACGGCGCCCTGCAGGAGCGCGGTTGGCGTATAGTCCGACAAGGGGTTGTCGAGGAGTCCAGCCGAGGCAAGATCGGCGGCGACGACATTTGCCCAATGCGACCCGCCGCGGATCAGTTTCGGCGCGCCCTTGATGACTGCAATGCCATGGGCGGGGCAGGCGGCAGCCTCGTGAGATGTCGGAATTCAACCATGGTGATCCCGTGGGCAGCCGGGGTTGTCGCG
>JBEIDZ010000056.1:0-10757 GCA_040383215.1 Paracoccaceae bacterium
GCACCTGGGCGAGCGCGACTGTTCCCTGCAGCGCCGCCACCAGAAGGTGTTCGAAGAGGCACCGGGACCGGCGATCACCGACGCGATGCGCGCGCGGATCGGCAAGGTCTGTGCCGATGCGATGGGCCGTCTGGGCTATGCCGGGGCAGGAACGATCGAATTCCTGTTCGAAAACGGGGAATTCTATTTCATCGAGATGAATACACGCCTCCAGGTCGAACATCCCGTGACCGAGGCTGTCTTCGGCGTCGATCTCGTGCGCGAACAGATCAGGGTCGCAGCCGGACTGCCCTTGTCATTCCGTCAGGAAGATCTGGCGATCAACGGTCATGCGATCGAAGTCCGCATCAACGCCGAGAAGCTTCCCGATTTCGCACCGCGACCCGGGAGGATCACGCAGTATCACGCACCCGGAGGTCTTGGCGTGCGAATGGACAGCGCGATCTATGACGGCTACCGGATTCCGCCGCATTATGACAGCCTGATCGCCAAGCTGATCGTCCACGGGCGCGACAGACCCGAAGCGATCGCACGGCTGGCCCGCGCCTTGGGGGAACTGATCGTTGATGGCGTCGACACGACCGTGCCGCTGTTTCATGCGCTCCTGCGCGACGACGATATCTTGCGGGGCGACTACAACATCCATTGGCTCGAGACCTGGCTGAAAGAGCATATGGCAGCATGATCGCGCAGTTACGCGCAGCGCGAGGTGTGTGCGGGGTGGACCGCGGTCAGTCACAATTCTGCATGCCGGGGACAAACCTTGGATTCAGGCAAAGACTGCGCGTTCCCAAGCAGGACAGGGGCGCAACGGAGGACCGGCCTGACATGATGCCATGGCCCAGAAGCTGACGCCGGACGTGCTTCTGTCAGGCTATGCCGCCGGCATCTTTCCCATGGCCGAACGCCGGGATGATCCCGACCTTTTCTGGGTGGATCCGCTCCGGCGGGGGATCATCCCGCTTGACCGGTTCCATGTGTCGCGTTCGCTTGCGCGCCGGATGCGGCGTGGCGATCTTGCCGTGACCGCCGACACGGCCTTTGCAGAGGTCGTGTCAGGTTGCGCCGAAAGGGCCGAAACTTGGATCAATGCCCCGATCTTTGACCTCTATCTTCAGCTGCATGCTTTGGGCTACGGCCATTCGATCGAGGTCCGGCAAGACGGCGCCCTTGTGGGCGGCGTCTATGGCGTGGCTCTCGGCGGCGCCTTTTTTGGCGAAAGCATGTTTTCCCGGGTGACAGACGCCTCCAAAGTCGCCCTGGCCAACCTTGTTGCCCGTCTGCGCGCCGGGGGCTTCACGCTGTTTGACGCACAGTTCCAGACGGCCCATCTTCGGTCGCTCGGCTGCATCGAGGTTGATCGCACGGCCTATCGCAGGCTCCTGAAGGCTGCACTCAGGCAGCAGGCCGATTTCGGACCGCCGGGACCCGTTTTCCGGTCTCAGGACGGGGTGCAGTGAAGGGCCCAGACATCATACCGCGGATGATCCATTGCGCTGACCGCAGGCTCAGATGCGATCATCCACCCCATAAAGACAGGATCGGGGTCCCGATAGCGGATGGACAGCAGGACATATGCGTCCCCCGATGGATTGGACACCGGATAACGACAGTCAAGCAGCGTGACCGCAAGGCTTCCGACCGAACCGGTTTCTCCGGTCGGGAGATCCAGATCGGTGACCTGTCCGCTGATCTTGTCCAGCACCCGCACGACACCGCCCGGGGCAGAGGCCGCCTCGGGGGCTGAACGCGCGGGCGGCGAGGACAGGGTGCCTCCGTCTTCCGAAACACTTTCGTCGCGGGGTGCGATTTCGTCGAGGATGCCGGTCACCGGATCGGTTTCTGACGGCGATGACTGTTCGGACGGATCGATGACAATCGTTTCCTGCGCGGCGGCAAGAAGCGGTACACCCGCGATCAACACCAGCAACAATCCGGGACGCTTCATTGCGTCGTCCCGTCTCCGCCCAGGTAGGTGAGCAGGAGATTGAGCAGACTCACCGCGCCCTGCGTGTCGACGATCTCGGCACCCTGAGCCAGGTTGTCGAGCGAACCACCCGGAACGATTTCGACGAATGCGCCGCCAAGCAGGCCCTCGGACGCGATGACCGCACTCGAGTCCTCGGGGATCGGTATCTCTGAGTCGACGGTCAGCGTGGTCTGCGCGCGAAAGCTGGCAGGATCGAGGCCAAGAGCGGTGACGGTACCGATCTTGACGCCGGCCATGCGTACATCCGATCCGGTAGTGATGCCTTCGACCGACCGGAAGGACGCTTTCAGGTCAATCGAGTCGCCACCGCGCGAAAACCCCGTAGCCTGCGCCGCATAGGCCAGGAAAGCTGCGGCGGCTGCCAGGACTGCCGCACCGACAATGACTTCCGTGAGGTTCTCCTTCACCGCGACGCTCCACCGCAACCGATGTTATTCGGGTGTCCAGGCTTCATAATCGCGCCTCACGGCAGCCCCGGAACGCCGGATCGATCCCGAAGGAACCCGAGCGGCCGGCGTTCCGGTCAGATTCGGCTCGTGAGGCTTTTCCCAGGGCTTGCGCCGGGGTGGCTGCTCCGTCGGCGGCGCATCCCAGGTCCGGTGCAACCAGCCGTGCCACTCGGGCGCGATCCGCGAGGCTTCGGCTTCACCGCTGTAGATCACCCAACGGCGCGTGTCCGTCGCGTCACGAAAGAAGACGTTTCCCTCGGCATCTTCCCCGACCCTGACCCCGTTTCTCCAGGTGAAGAACTGCGTGTTCAGCGTCTGCCCGTCCCACCAGACGAAAAGGCGCTTGATAAAGGCGGGAATGGGCATGCTCTGCTCCGGATACGCTTTTGTCTGACGTCATGACGCAAAGCGCGCTGGAGGTCCAGCGCAAGCGACCGAACTGCGGCGACACGGCGGATCGAAGACCCCAAAGCAGGCATCCTCGGACCGCGCGACTCCCGGTGTGAGGGCCCCGTCTCCATCATGCCGGGTGGTCCGTCCCGAAGGACAGGCAAGCTCACCGGCAAGGTCCGGCCTATCCTGTGCCTCGTTGTCGAAGAATGCTGCATTGTCTGTTCCAGCGGGTTAAGGTTTGTGTCACACATGCGTGACTTCCGCCTGCTTTGTGTGCTGCTCATGAAAGACCGCATCGACCCGTTGATCGAAGAACGCGCACCTTGGCTTTTCCGCAACAGGCCGGGAACAGGGGTTGCGCGGGCGGTCCTGAACCGGGCGCTGTCCTATGACCGGACGGTTGAGATCGCCAGCGCATTCCAGGACGCTCCAACCGCCGAAATCATGGGCGAACTGGGACGGATGCTGGCACGTTCGGTGACAGTCAGCGGGCTGAACCATATCCCGCGGCACGGTCCCGCGCTGATCGTGGCAAACCATCCCACCGGAATCGCCGACGGGATTGTACTGTGGCACCTGCTGGCTCCGATCCGGCCGGACCTCTACTTCTTTGCGAACCGCGACATCCTGCGGGTGATGCCGCAAATGGAGAATGCGATCGCGCCGGTCGAGTGGCGGATGGATAAACGCAGCCACGGCAAGACGCGGGAGACAATGGCCTTCACCCGCGATGCCGTCGAAGCAGGGCGGCTCGGGGTGATCTTCCCATCCGGTCGCCTTGCGAAGCGGCGAGGGCTGAGGCTTTATGAGCGCCCATGGATGGCCTCGGCTGCAATGCTCGCGCGCCGGTTTGACCTTCCGGTCATTCCTGTGAACATCAGAGCACGCAACTCGGTGCTCTTCTATCTCTTCGACATGATCCATCCGACGCTGCGCGATATCACCCTGTTCCACGAAACGCTGAACAAGGCCCGCCAGCCCTATGTCGTCACCGTGGGAGAAGAGATTTCACCTGCAGCACTTCCGGCAGGTTCGGAAGACGGAATCGATCTGCTGCGGCGGGCCACGCTGTCTCTGGGCGGCGCAGAGGACGGGCCCACCGTCAGCCTTGTGCGCGCAACGCGAAGACCACTCATGCGGTTTTGAAGAGGTCCGGCGGATCGCGCGGAGCCGGTGACGCCGTCCGGGGTGGAGGGTCAGGACCTTGGGATCGGGATCGCCCGCAGGTCGCGGACATCGTCAGACAGCAGGGCGAGATTGATCGTTTCTGTATCAGCCCTTACGGCAGCGACGGAACGCAGCGTCCAGGGCCGTGACGGCGGCAGCGGGGCCGCCAGAACGGTGACGGGCGCGGTGCAGTACTCCTGCGCGCTGGTCCAGGCCGCCATTTCGGCGCGACGGGCTGCGACGGTCATCGGGCCCCAGTCGCGGGCGATGCCGGCGTTGCGGCCGTTGTCGCGCGCCACGGCATCGTCGCGGATGATGTTCCTCGCAGCGATGCGGACCGCGCATTCAAGATTGGCCGGGCCGTCCTTGAGTGCCTCGGCCGTGCGCGCCTCGCAGCCGTATTGCCGGGCGGTCGAGGGCAGAATCTGCAGCAGGCCATAGTAGAGGCCGCCACCGCCCACCGCGCGGGGGTCATGCGTGCTTTCGTACCGCGCCAGAGCGGACAGCACGCCGGCCCAGAAGGCGGCGCGGTCGCGCGCTCCGGCATGGGGATAGGCGGGGCACCAGGTCGCAATGTCGTCGGGCACGACCTCGATCAGGCCCGAGGCGCGCACGGCCGCCAGCGTCGCGCGCGTCCAACGCTCGGCATCGGGGCGATGGTCCCAGCGCATCACGGGCACAGGCCCACCAAGGATACTGTCATCGCGCAGGCGCGGGCGAAGCGGAGCGCCAGTCCGGACAAGGACGGGATGGCGCAGCATGTGGTCGGGGCGGGCCATCGGGCGCAGGCTTGCAAGGACCGGGGCCGGGGCCGGCGCTGCAACGGTCACGGCGGCGGCGGGCGCTGTATCGGCAAAGGGAGCGTCGAGGCGGATGACGAAGACGGGGTCGCGCCTGGCATCCGGCCAACCGCCAGGGCGCAGGATGACATGTGAGACGGACCAGCCGGGTTGCGGCGCGGAATCGGTACCGCCGGGGACAGCATGGGAGGAGGCGGCGACAAGGCCCGCAGCATCTGGTGCAGCCCTGCCCGCGACAGCCCAGCTCTCGGCGGTCGCGGGGACGCCAAGCGGGCTGGCGACGGCGGAGGAGGAGGCCGACACAAGGCCCGCGGCATCAGGCGGTGCAGCCGGCTCGGACATGCCCGGCCCAGCACCACATGCCGCGATAGCCAAAGCCAGAATCCCCCCAGGGATCACGTCAGGCAAACGCATGTCGTCCAGACTGCCCCGGCATTTGCGTTGAATGCAACGAAAAGTGACTTTATCAACAGGTATTTGCGGAAATCCGCTCATGCAATGCATGAGCAGGGCGCGCCGCGGGGCACGGTCGCAGGCCCGCGCCAGGGGCGGGATCAGCCCTGGCAGTAGCTTTGCGAAGAGACCCAGGCGGCCATGGCGGCGCGTTTGTCCGCACTCATGAACGGGCCCCAGTCGGCTGCGAATCCGCCCCGGTTTGCAGCCACGACTCCATCACGCGGGACGGTCTCGGATGCAATCTGGACGGCGCATGCCAGATTCGCGCTCCCGTCCTTGAGTTCCGCGGCGCTGTCAGCACTGCAGCCATAAAGCCGCGCCGTCGCAGGTGAAATCTGCACGAGACCGAACCAGCGGCCGCCGCCGCCCACGGCCTCGGGGTTCCAGGTGCTCTCGTAGCGGGCAAGCGCAGACAGAAGCCCGGTCCAGAAATAGGCCCGTTCTTCCGGAGCGGCAGCCACATAACCGGGGCACCAGGTTCCGATGTCGCCCGGGACATGGGTCAACAGTTCGGCACCCTCGGATTCGAGCGCGGCAAGCGTCGCCTCGGTCCAGGCATCGGCCTCGGGGCGATGATCCCACTGCATCATGGGAAGCGCATCAGACACCGGCGCCGGCGCAGGTGCGCAGGCAACCAGAGTCAGGACCGACGCGCATGTGATGAACGCCAGCACCCGACGGGAACGCCCGAACGCCGTGGGACACAAGTTCTGAAGCAAGGCAGCAACTCCCGCGGTCAATCGGCAAGGAGGGATAAGGGCCGTATGACGGTTGCGTCGAGTCCGGGGCGCGGGCGGCGGGAATGTCGGCAGCAAATCGCTTGCGGAGGCAGCGGGATATCGGCGGATTTCCGCCGAATCCGGCGGCTTCGCGTCAGAAAGCAAGTCGCGGCCAGGCTCCTTGAAAGGCGACAAGGCCCGGCCTAGAGAGGGCGGGTGACAGGAGGCCGTGAAGATGGAGACGCGGATGGCGGACGAGGCCCTTAAGGCACCGAAGCCAAAGGTGATCGCGGGCGCGACCGGGGACTGGGAGCTCGTCATCGGGCTCGAGGTGCATGCGCAGGTCGCCTCGGCGGCCAAGCTTTTTTCCGGCGCATCGACCGCCTTTGGCGCAGAGCCGAATTCCAACGTGGCCTTCGTCGATGCCGGGATGCCGGGGATGCTGCCGGTGATCAACGAAGGCTGCATCGCGCAGGCGGTGCGCACGGGGCTGGGCCTGAAGGCGCAGATCAACCTCTGGTCGGCCTTCGACCGCAAGAACTATTTCTATCCCGACCTGCCGCAGGGTTATCAGATCAGCCAGTTGTTCCACCCGATCGTGGGCGAGGGCGAGGTGATCGTGGACATCGGGCCCGGCGTGGCGCGCCGGGTGCGGATCGAGCGCATCCACCTTGAACAGGATGCCGGCAAGTCGATCCACGACATGGACCCGGCGATGTCCTTCGTCGACCTCAACCGGACGGGCGTGGCGCTGATGGAGATCGTGTCGCGCCCCGATATCCGCGGGCCCGAGGAAGCGGCGGCCTATGTCGGCAAGTTGCGCCAGATCATGCGCTATCTGGGCACCTGCGACGGCAACATGCAGAACGGCAACCTGCGGGCCGATGTCAATGTCTCGGTCTGCCGGCCAGGTGCCTATGAGCGGTACCTCGCGGGCGACCCATCTGGGCTCGGGACGCGCTGCGAGATCAAGAACATGAACTCGATGCGGTTCATCCAGTTGGCGATCGAGCACGAGGCGCGCCGGCAGATCGCCATCCTCGAGGATGGCGGGACGGTCGATCAGGAAACGCGGCTTTACGACCCCGACCGCAACGAGACGCGGTCGATGCGGTCCAAGGAAGAGGCGCATGATTACCGCTATTTCCCTGACCCCGATCTTCTGCCACTCGAGATCGAGCAGGCCTGGGTGGATGCGATCGCGGCGGTGCTGCCGGAACTGCCGGACGCCAGGAAGGCGCGTTTCGTGCGCGATTTCGGCCTGTCGGACTATGACGCAGCCGTGCTGACGGCCGAGGCGGAGGATGCGGCCTATTTCGAGGCGGTGGCGGCGGGACGCGATGGCAAGACGGCCGCGAACTGGGTGATCAACGAACTTTTCGGGCGGCTGAAGAAGGATGGCCGCGGGATTGCCGAAAGCCCGGTTGCCCCGGCGCAGCGTGGCGGGATCATCGACCTGATCGCGGGCGGCGAGATTTCGGGCAAGATCGCCAAGGACCTCTTCGAGATCGTCTATGCCGAGGGCGGGGATCCGGCGGCGATCGTGGCGGCGCGGGGGATGCGGCAGGTGACCGATACCGGCGCGATCGCCGCGGCGGTGGACGAGATCATCGCGGCCAACCCGGCGCAGGCCGAAAAGGCGCGCGCCAACCCCAAACTTGCCGGCTGGTTCGTCGGGCAGGTGATGAAGGCGACGGGCGGCAAGGCCAACCCGGCGATGGTGAACGATCTGGTGGTGGCGCGGCTCGGGCTATGACGGGGCGTCAGCCACCTTTATGGTGGCATGGAGAGTGTGGGGGAGGCGGGGATGACTGGTTTCGAATTCCGGGTGGTGCCGGCTCCGAAACGCGGCGTGAAGGCAAAGGGTGCAAAGACCGGCGAAGAACGGTTCGCAGCGGCTCTGGCCGAGGTGATGAACGCGCTTGGCGCCGAAGGCTGGGATTACGTGCGCTCGGACGTGCTGCCCTGCGAGGAGCGTCAGGGACTCACGGGCAAGACCACGGTCTATCACAGTGTCCTGGTCTTTCGGCGCGGGTCGCCTGCGCCGGCGGCCAAAGCGGAAGCCGGTCCGGCGATGCCGGCGCCGCCTGCTGCCGGCCCTGCCGCGGCAGTGGCACCGGCATCCGGCGGAGCCTCAGCGCCGCTTCCCTCGCCGGCAGCGCTTCCTGCCTTTCTGGCTCCCGCGCCGCGGGTGGCGGCACCACCGCTGAACCCGGCGCCCCCCATCGGCCCTGCCGAACGGCCGTCCACAGACTAGAGCCGGCCTCCGGACCTCTGCGGCGGCGGACGGCAGCCGGTCTGCCCCGCAGCCGGATGTGGCTACCGCACGCTCAGCGAAAGGGCATGGATGCGTCCCATGATGTCTCGACCAAGCGCGGCGTGAACCGCACGATGCCGTCCGATCCGGTTCATTTTTGCAAGAACGGGTGCGGCGATGGTGACCTGCCAGTGGCTTTCGCCGGTACCATCGTCGCCGGCATGACCGGCATGGCGGGCACTGTCATTGACGATGACCAGCTCTGTCGGCGCAAAGGCGGCCTCAAGTGCCGCACGTATTTGCGATTCGAGTCCCATTTTTCGGTTTCGCCCCCTTCAATCCCGGCGCGCATGGATTAAACTGCCCGCTCGCTTCCGGAAAGGGGCGGGGCGAGTCGGACGGGCTCAACGGGCATGTAGGGCAGGCCATGGCGAAAAGCGATCCATTCGGCTTCGACATGTCGGTGTCGGCGGCCAAGAAAAAGAACCCCCGCGGACGGCGCGGTCTGACCGGCGCATCCGAGACGTCGGTGCGGGGCTGTGACCATCCCGGATGCCGCGAGGACGGCAAGTTCCGGGCGCCGAAATCGCCCGACACGCTCGACGATTACTTCTGGTTCTGCCGCGAGCATGTGCGGGAGTACAATCTCAAGTGGAATTTCTTCGGCAACGCGAGCGAGCAGGACTACCTTGACCAGGTCGAGAAGGACCGTGTCTGGGAGCGCCCGACCAAACCCTTCGGCAAGCGCAGCGAGGAGCAGCGCGCCTGGGCGCGGCTGGGGGTGGACGATCCGCATCAGGTGCTGGGCGAAAACGCGACGCGCAACCCCAGCCGCGGCAACGGGGGCGCCCGCAGGCTGCCGCCGACCGAACGGCGCGCGGTCGAGATCCTCGAGGTCCGCGACACGATGACAAAGGCGGAAATCCGCAAGGCCTACAAGGCGTTGATCAAGGTCCTGCATCCGGACATGAACGGCGGCGACCGCAGCCAGGAGGAACAGCTGGCCGAGGTCGTCTGGGCCTGGGACCAGATCAAGGACAGCCGTCACTTCCCCGACTGATCCGCACAGCGGGCGGCACAATCCCAGGCGCCTGGCAGGACCCCTGACCCTCACAGGTCCGGTCGGCTCGGCGGCGGACGGGCACGCCACGGGGTGGCCCTCCTCCGCCCTTGAACGCCCCGGCCAGATGCGCCAAGAGTGACTGGTCAAGGGGCGACGGGGATGGCCGACGGCATGAGCGACATGACGGCAAGACCGACCGAGGAGATCTCGGTACGCGATGTGTTCGGGATCGACACCGACATGCGCGTGAAGGGGTTCGCGGAACAAGCGGACCGGGTCCCCGACATCGACCCGACCTACAAGTTCGATCCTGACACGACGCTCGCGATTCTGGCGGGTTTCGCCTACAACCGCCGCGTCATGATCCAGGGCTATCATGGCACCGGAAAATCCACGCATATCGAACAGGTTGCGGCGCGGCTGAACTGGCCGGCGGTGCGGGTCAACCTTGACAGCCACATCAGCCGGATCGACCTGATCGGCAAGGATGCGATCAAGCTGCGCGACGGCCGTCAGGTGACCGAATTCCACGAAGGCATCCTGCCCTGGGCGCTGCGCAACCCGGTCGCCATCGTCTTTGACGAATATGACGCCGGCCGGCCGGACGTGATGTTCGTGATCCAGCGCGTGCTGGAACATGACGGCAAGCTCACGCTCCTCGACCAGAACGAAATCATCACGCCGAACCCGTCCTTCCGGCTCTTTGCGACGGCCAATACCGTGGGTCTGGGGGATACGACGGGGCTTTATCATGGGGTGCAGCAGATCAACCAGGCGCAGATGGACCGGTGGAGCCTGGTGGCGACGCTCAATTACCTGAGCCATGACGCGGAGACGGCGATCGTTCTGGCGAAGAACCCGCATTACAACACCGACAAGGGCCGGCGGACCATCGGGCAGATGGTGACGGTGGCGGACCTGACACGGACGGCGTTCATGAACGGGGACCTGTCCACCGTGATGAGCCCGCGGACTGTGATCAACTGGGCCCAGAATTCCGAGATATTCCGCAATGTCGGCTATGCCTTCCGGCTGACCTTCCTGAACAAGTGCGACGAGCTGGAACGGCAGACGGTGGCGGAATTCTACCAGCGCTGCTTTGCCGAGGAACTGCCGGACTCGGCGGCGAGCATGGCGATGCGCTGAGCGACGGTGCCGCCCGCGCGGCGCCCCGACCGCCGCAGCCAGCCGCGGCATCCTGTGGTTAATTCCCTGATTTAACGGAATATTTCCTTTCGGTATCCCGTCGGGATCACGTCGGTATCGCGTCGGTGCGACATGGCGTTGCACGGGCCGGTTGACGGCCCGCGCGGCGCGACGCACGGCGCGCAACACCGCAGGCCGGGGGTGCGGGTCGAGGGCGCCACGGGGGCGGTGTCGCCACGGTACCGCGCGTTGCGCACAGGCCCGCAACGCAGGGTGGTTAACCCGTTGATGTCTCGACATTCGGCACGTCGGTATCA
>JBEIDZ010000057.1:0-10443 GCA_040383215.1 Paracoccaceae bacterium
CTGCCGACCCTCATCACCGACGCGCCCGACGTGCTCGACCGCGCGACGGATGCCGCCCTTGCCACGCAAGGGCTCAGGGGCATTACGGGCCTGCATCTCGAAGGCCCCCACATCGCCCTTGCCCGCCGCGGCACCCATGCGGCCGCCCATGTCCGCCCGCTCGACGACCACACCATCGCGCTTGTCCGCCGCCTGCGCGCAGCGGGGGTGCGCGTGCTCGTCACCCTCGCCCCCGAAGCCTGCGCCCCCGGCCAGATCGCGACCCTCGCCGCCACCGGCACCATCGTCTCGATCGGCCATTCCGACGCCACCGCGGCCGAGGTCCGCGCCGCCCTGGCCGAAGGGGCCTCCTGCTTCACCCATCTCTTCAACGCGATGTCGCCGCTTCTGCACCGCGCCCCGGGGGTGGTCGGTGCCGCGCTCAACAGCCATGTCCCCGCCGGGATCATCTGCGACGGCATCCATGTCGAGGACGACCTCGTCGGCCTTGCCATCCGCGCCCGCCCCGCGCCGGATCTGATGTTCCTCGTCTCCGACGCCATGCCCACGGTCGGCGGGCCCGACCGCTTCCGCCTCTACGACATGGAGATCCGGGTCGACCATGGCCGGCTCGTCAACACCGAAGGCTCGCTCGCCGGCGCGCATACCACGATGGCCGAAAGTGTCGCCCGCCTTGTCGCCGCCGTCGGCCTGCCGGCCGAAACGGCGCTGCGCATGGCCATCACCATCCCCGCCCGGGTCATCGGCGCGCCCGAGCTTGCCCAGATCGCGGGCCGCCCGCTTGACGAAATCGTGCTGCTCGACACGCAGGCCCGCTTCAAGGGCCTGCTGTCCGATATCGCCGCAACCGCCGCGCCGTAACCCGCACCGTCAGCGCCGCGCGGTGATCACCGCCGCGCCGCCAGCGTCCTTCAGCACAAGCGCGCCTGTCGCGTCGATGTCGAACCCCACCACCGCCGCCAGCGCCGCGAAGAGCGCCTGCTCCTGGGCCATCACCGCCTCGGCGCAGGCCATCATCGTCGCCGCCGCCGGGCCGATCCCCAGCCCCTCGCCGGTCAGCGTGAAACCCGCATTGTAGCGGTTGCACCCGCCCGACCCGCCCATGCTCCCGCCCTCGCGGAACCCGATCGTGGCCTGTTCGTTGTCGATCACGCCCCGCCCGCCGATATCCTCGACCACCCATTCCCCCCCGGTCAGGAGAGTGACGGGATCGCCCCCGCAGCCCTGCCGCTCTCCTCCGGCCGTGACCAGCGTCACCGTCTCGGGATAGGGCATGCCCGTCATCGTGTCCCGGCAGATCGCCCCGGTCATGCGCAGCCGCAGGCCGCCATCCGCCGTCGCCCAGTCCACCGCGCCCTCGCGCCAGGCCGGCGGCTCCAGCGTTCCGCTCGCCTCGACCCCCTCGGGCGTGGTCAGCACCGCCTCGCTGCCGGTCACGGCCAGCGACCAGAAGGGCTCGTTGCCGCGCGCGACATAGCTGACCGGCCGCGGCACGCAGGCCGGGTATTCCTCGCCCATGAGCGACAGCGTCGCCCCTTCGCCTTTAGACCAGAACCAGGTCGAGGCGTCACCCTCTGCCTCGAACCGCGCGCCCGAGCCGGTGGCAACCGGCAAAAGCCGCATGTCCCCGCGCGGCGTCATGATCTCCATCGCCGATCCGTCAAAGCGCACCGTCACCGGCAGGTCGCCGCAAAGCATCGCGACCGGCAGATCGCCCTGCGACAGCAGGATATCGCCCGCTTCCGTCGCCCCCGCGGCAACCGAGACCGGCCCCGCCGCCCAGCCGGGCCCGTCCCCGGTCACGACCGTCGCGGTCAGCCGCACCGGCGCATCGGCCGGCACGCTCAGTGCAAAGCGCAGGGGCACCTGTTCCCCCGCCGTGGCAAAGGCGGTCTCGCCCAAAAGCACATTGCGCAGGCCCCGCGCCTCGATCCGGACGTCCGCGCCGGGCGGCAGGGCGATGCGCTGCAGATAGCTCAGCGTCCCGCTGATCTCGCGCAGGGCCTGCTCTTCTGCACTGGCCGACATTGCTGCCAGCACAGCCATCACCGTCGCCAGTCCGGGTGCCATCCGCCGCATCATCTTCTCCTCCCCCGTGGGTCCTGCATCCCGCAGTCCTGCCCGACCTGCCCGCCCCCGTCCAGAACTTCCGCCCATCCCCCCTGCCCCGCTTCGGCAGGAAGCCGCCAAAAAGCGGCCCCCGCACTCCGGTGGCCCCGCGTGCCCCTCTCCCGCGCCGTCCAACCCTGGCACCAGCCCCCTGCCCCATTTTCTGTCCCCAAATATCCCGGGGGGAGGGCCGCAGGCCCGGGGGGCAGCGCCCCCCTCAGTCCTCTCCGCCCCGCGAGGCCCCGCCGCCGCTTGACGCCTGCCCGCCCCCGCGCCATCAGGGGGCCGATGCTCATCTACAAGATCCTCCGCGCCGCCGAATGGCAGGCCCTCCTTGCCGCCGGCGAAACGCCCGGCGCACCGGTCGATGTGGCCGACGGCTTCGTGCATTTCTCCACCGCCGACCAGGTGGCCGAAACGGCCGCCCGCCACTTCGCGGGCGAAGGCGACCTCGTCCTGCTCGCGCTCGATGCCGCCGCCCTCGGCCCCGCCCTGCGGTGGGAACCCTCGCGCGGCGGCGCACTCTTTCCCCACCTCTACGCGCCCCTCAGGCTCGCCCATGTCCTGTGGCGATGGCCCCTTCCTTGGGACGGCTCCCTGCACCGGTTCCCCCCGCTGTGACCGGCCTTGTCGAACGGGCCGGCCTTGCCGCGCTGCGCCTGCTCGACCCCGAAACCGCGCATGGCCTCGCACTTGCCGTGCTCAAAGCCGGTCTCGGTCCGCGCGGCGGCCCGCTCACCTCGCCGCGGCTTGCCACCACCGTCGCAGGGCTGCGGCTGCCCAATCCGGTCGGCCTCGCCGCGGGGTTCGACAAGAATGCCCAGGCCCTCGCCCCGCTGGCCCGCGCCGCCTTCGGCTTTGTCGAGGTTGGCGCCGTCACGCCGCTGCCGCAGGCGGGCAATCCCCGCCCCCGGCTTTTCCGCCTCCCCGGGGATGGCGCAGTGATCAACCGCTTCGGCTTCAACAACGACGGGATGGAGGCAGTCGCCCCCCGCCTTGCCCGCCGCCCGTCCGGCATGATCCTCGGCCTCAACCTCGGCGCCAACCGCGACAGCGCCGACCGGCCGGGTGATTTCGCCGCCGTGCTCGCCCGCAGCGGCAGTGCCATCGATTTCGCCACCGTCAACGTCTCCTCGCCCAATACCGAACGCCTGCGCGACCTGCAGGGGGCGGCGGCACTCGCCGCTCTTCTCGACCGGGTGATGCAGGCCAATGCCGCCCTCGCCCGCCCGCTGCCGGTCTTTCTCAAGATCGCGCCCGACCTCCCGGACGACGATCTGGCCGATATTGCCGCCGTGGCGAACCGGTCCGGGATCGCCGGGATCATCGCGACCAATACCACGCTCGCCCGCGACGGCCTGACCGGCCGGCACGCCGGCGAAAAGGGCGGGCTCTCGGGCCGTCCGCTCTTTGACCGCGCCACCCGCGTTCTTGCGCGGCTCTCGACCCTGACGCCGCTGCCGCTCATCGGTGTCGGCGGGGTGGGCGATGCCGACCAGGCCTATGCCAAGATCCGCGCCGGCGCCTCGGCGGTGCAGCTCTCCACCGCGCTCGCCTATCGCGGGCTGTCGCTTGCCGCCACGATCATCCGCGGGCTCGACGCGCGGCTCGCCGCCGACGGGTTCGCCCACGTCGCCGACGCCGTGGGCACCGGCCGCGCCGACTGGCTCTGACCGCGCGCCGCCCCGCAGATGCCGGTCTGCCCCGATCCTGCCACATTTCGCACCGACGCAATACCGACGTGATACCGACGCGATACCGAAACGGGATTTGGGCCTCTCGGGCGGCCCTTGCCCCCGTTTTGCCGCAATTCGCACCGACGCAATACCGACGCGTTACCGATGCAATACCGAAGCGCCGAAACCGCCTCTCAGGCTGCCGCCCGCTCCAGCGCGGGATAGCGGGCGGCCAGCGTCGCGCCCCGCGCGACAAAGCTCGCCAGCATCGCGATCCACAGTCCGTGATTGCCGTAAGCCATTGACAGGATTGGCATGATCGCAAAGTAAAGGGCGGCCGACAGCGCCATCATGTTGCGCATGTCCCGCGTCCGCGTCGCCCCGATGAAGATGCCGTCCAGCATCCAGGGCGCAACCCCGAACAGCGGCGCCAGCACCATCCACCCCAGATACTCCCCCGCCACCCCCCGCACCTCCCCGGCCGTCGTCATCACCCCGATGATGGCCGGGCCCAGGACCAGGAACCCCCCCGCCAGCCCCACCGCCGCGATCCCGCCCCACAGGCTCGTCATCAGCGCCGCCCGGCGCAGCGCAGACCGCGCCCGCGCCCCCATCGCCTGGCCCACCAGCGCCTCGGCGGCAAAGGCGAAACCGTCCAGCGCATAGGCGGTAATGTTCAGGAATTGCAGCAGAATCTGGTTTGCCGCCAGTTCCGCCGTGCCGATCCCCGCACCGCGGAACATGAAGCTGACAAAGATCGCCTCGAGCAGCAGCGACCGGATCAGGATGTCGCGGTTGACCGCCGCCATGACGCCGATCCGCGCCCGGTCGAAGACGCGCGCCCCGTCGCGCCAGGCCCGGCCGCGCAAGGCGTCGCGGCAGAACCAGAGCCCCAGCGCAAGCCCCGAAACCTCGGCAATCGCAGTCGCCGCCGCCACACCCGGCACACCCCAGCCGAGGCCCAGCACGAACCACAGATCCAGCCCGACGTTCAGCGCGTTCATCCCGAGCTGGATGACAAGAACCGCACCCGTGCGTTCCTGCGCAATCAGCCAGCCGGTGATGCCGAAAAGCGCGATGGCAAAGGGTGCAGCCCAGATGCGGATCGACAGATATTGCGCCGCCAGCGACTCGACCCCCGGTGCTGCGGGCGCGAGGCGCAGCGCCGCACCGAAGACCGGCCCCTGCAGCAGGACAACCGCAACGCCCCCGATGGCGCCGACAAGAACGGCGCGCGACAGGATTGCGGCAAGCTCGGCGCCGTCATGCGCGCCCAGCGCCTGCGCGGCCAGGCCCGTCGTTCCCATCCGCAGAAAGCCGAAGACCCAGTAGATGGCCGTCAGGATCACCGCACCGATGCCGACACCCCCGATCGCCTCGGCCGAGCCAAGCTGGCCGATCACGCCGGTATCGACCGCGCCGAGGATCGGCACGGTCGCGTTCGACAGAACGATCGGCAGGGCGATTGCCAGCACCCGGCGATGAGTGAGCGCTTCCGTCCCCGCCGCAGCCGCGTCCTGCGCCATCAGGCGCCCGCGCGGGACGATCCGGTGTCGTCAGGCATCAGGAAATGCCCGGTCGCCTGCGCCAGAAGCCGCGCGCGATTGTCCTGCCAGGCCTCCACATGGACACTGGCATAGCGCCGTCCCGAACGGTTCACCCGGGCCCGCGCATAGGCATCGCGCGGCAACCCTGTCTGCAAGTAATCGACTGTAAAATCTATCGTTTTTGGCAATCTCAGACGCATGTCGGCGGGTGGCTCTGCACCGCCGGCGGCCTCGATCTCTTCCCAGATCATGGCCCAGGCCAGTTCGATGACCGCCGTCACCTCAAGAAACGCGGCCGTCACACCACCATGCAGCGCCGGCACGACCGGGTTGCCGATCAGGCCATCGCGAAAGGGAAGGATCGCGGTCAGCTCGTCGCCCCGCCGGTCGAACTGCACACCCAGAAAGGCGATGTAGGGCACGCTGGTGACAAGCCGCTCCAGCGCGCCGTTGCGGCGGCTCTTGATGATCTCGACAGGTTCGGGGCGTTTCACACCCGGGTCTCCCGCGCCTGATCCAGCGTGAAGGCGCCCGTCGCCATCGCCACGGGGCGCGCCTCGTCGATGTCGGTCGCCACCGCCCGCACGAAGGCGACTGACCGCGTGACGTGATAGCACTGCGCCCGAGCCCTGATCCGCTGCCCGGGCGTGGCCGGGCGCATGTAGTCGATACGCAGATCAAGCGTCGCCGTCCCCGCAGGCGTGACCGGCAGCAGGATCACCGCCAGCCCGCAGCACGTATCCATCAGAGTCGAGACCGCACCACCATGGATCACCCCGGTTTCGGGATCGCCGACCAGCCGGGGGTCATAGTCCATCGCCACTGCCGCCATCCCCTCGCCGACCTCTTCGAGGCGCATGCCCAGTTCGCGCGCCTGCGGCAGCGCCTCGACGAAAGCCCGTGCGATGCGAGACCGCCGTTCGTCGCGTTCCTCGGCATCCTCGCCGGTCATCGGCTCTCGCTCCCCGCTCGTCGTGATGCGCCACTCTCGCATGCGCGGGGACCGCGCGGCAAGCAAGCACAGTTCCGGACGACAATGCCCGGTTGCCGTGTGCCGGCAAGGCCGTTAACCTTTATCCGGGGAGAGTTGAGATGTCCGAAGTCCGCCTGTCCTTCAAGGAGATGTGCGCCCGGTTCGATGTCACGCCGCGGACCCTGCGCTACTACGAATACATCGAGCTTCTCGCCCCGGAAAAGGATGGGAGATCCCGCTTCTACGGTCCGCGCGAGCTGGCGCGGATGACGCTCATTCTCCGGGGGCGGCGGTTCGGGTTCAGTCTCGAGGACATCCGCCAGTGGCTTCTGATCTATGAAAAAGAAGGGACGGAGCCGCAGATGCGCCGCTGGATCGAACTGGCCGACCGCCAGCTTGGCGAACTGGCCGAACAGCGCCGCCACCTGGACGAGACAATGTCCGAGCTGCGCCGCCTGCGCGACGAGACGGCGGCGACGCTGGCCTGAGGGCGAGGCGACCCGGCGACGCGGGCTTTGGCAGGAAAGAAAAAGGCTCGTGCCGCTCCGGCGGGATACATGATCTTTCGTCGCAGGCGCCGTGACGCGGCGTCATGTTTACCTTCTCGTCGACCAATCGTGTATGGTTGATACTCAAGACCCCATTCACCCGCACCAGCACGGCGAGGAACGGGTCGACGAGCCGTGACATATGACCGGATGATGACCATCAGCCACATGTGCGACGCATACGACGTGATCCCGCGGACACTTCGCTTCTCCGAGGCGAAGGAGCTTGTCAATCCGGTCCGGCAGGCCACCAAGCGGTTGTTCACCAGCCAGTGCCGGGCGCGGCTGAAGCGGGTCCTGCGCGGCAAGCGCTTCGTCTTCACGCTCGATGAACTGCGACCGTTGCTCGGGCTTTATGACCAGGGCGCTGCCGCACAGCTTGAAAAGACCTGCAAGGGAGCGGCCCGCCACCTGGGCGAGATAGAGGCGCGCAGGCACGAGCTTGACCTCGCGATCAAGGAGTTGAGGGACGACCGGTCGCGCAGGCTGGCCGAGTTTTCCCGCCTGAATCGCCCGCGAGCCGGGGTTGCCGCCTGACCCTGCACGGGGCCGGACGAAGGCGCTGCCGCGCCGCCTGGCGCGGCGGCCACGCCAGAGACACGACGAGGGAGAGACCCGATGCCGAGCTACGCCGCACCCCTTCGCGACATGCAGTTCGTGCTCCATGACCTGCTCGAGGTCAGCCGGCAGGACATTCCGGGCTTTGCCGACCTCGACCGGGACTTCACTGCCGCGGTCATCGAGGAAGCGGGAAGGGTCGCGTCCGGCGTGCTTCAACCGCTGAACGCCGTCGGAGATTCCGAGGGCTGTACGCTCGAAAACGGTGTCGTCCGCACGCCCGCAGGGTTCCGCGCGGCATTTGACGTCATCCGAGAGGGGGGATGGACCGCGGTCGACTGCGATCCTGCCTATGGCGGGCAGGGGCTGCCCTATCTGATCCACACTGCCGCGCAGGAGCCTTTCGTCTCGGCCAACATGGCCTTCAACATGTATCAGGGCCTGACGCATGGCTCCTATTCCGCGATCCGGCTGCACGGAACGGAAGAGCAGAGGGCCACCTATCTGCCGCGCCTGACGACCTGCGAATGGACCGGCACGATGAACCTGACCGAGCCGCATTGCGGCACCGATCTCGGGCTCATGCGCACCCGAGCCGAGCCGCAGCCGGACGGGTCCTTCCGGATCACCGGACAGAAGATTTTCATCTCCGCCGGCGACCATGACCTCTCTTCCAACATCATCCACCTCGTCCTGGCCCGCATTCCGGGTGGGCCGGAGGGGATCAAGGGCATCTCGCTCTTCATCGTGCCAAAGATCCTCGTGCTGCCCGATGGCTCACTTGGGGCGCGCAATGCCGTCTCGGTCGGCAAGATCGAGCGCAAGATGGGCATCCACGGCAACGCGACCTGCGTGATGAACTACGATGGCGCGATCGGGCATCTTCTGGGCGAGCCGCACAAGGGGATGCGCGCGATGTTCACGATGATGAACGAGGCTCGCCTTGGCGTGGGGCTGCAAGGCTAGGCCCAGGCCGAGGCCGCCTATCAGAACGCGCTGGCCTATGCGGCAGAGCGCCTGCAGGGCCGCGACATCACCGGACCCAAGGCGCCCGAACGGGCAGCAGACCCGATCATCGTGCATCCCGACATCCGCCGCAGCCTGATGGACCAGAAATCCTTCGTCGAAGGCGCCCGCGCCCTGACCCTCTGGGCCGCCAGCCTGATCGACCGCGGCCACCGCACGGGCGATGCCGCCGCCGAAGGTCTCGTGTCGCTGATGATCCCGGTCATCAAGGGCTTCCAGACCGATCGCGGGTTTGAAATGGCCGTGCAGGCCCAGCAGGTCTGGGGCGGGCATGGCTATATCGAAGACAACGGCGTCAGCCAGTTTGTCCGCGACGCCCGCATCGCCCAGATTTACGAAGGCGCCAACGGCGTGCAGGCGCTGGATCTTGTGGGCCGTAAGCTGACGCAAGATGGCGGCAAACATGTCATGGCCTTCTTCGAAATGGTGAAGGCCGAATGCAAGGCGCATGACGCAGATCCCCGCATGGCTGCCTTTACCGAACCCCTGAAACAGGCGTCCAAAGCCATGCAGGCGGCGGGCATGTTCTTCATGCAAAACGGCATGAAAAACCCCAATGCGGCACTGGCCGGGTCTTATGATTTCATGCTGATGATGGGCCATGTCTGCATGGGCCTGATGTGGACGCGCATGGCCGCCGCCGCCTCTCAGGCGCTGGATGCCGGCGGCGGCGATGACGCCTTCCTCACCACCAAAATCGCCACCGGCCGCTATTACATGGCCCGCCAACTGCCCGCCTGCGCCATGCACCTCGCCCGCATCGAAAGCGGGGCAGATCCGGTGATGGCCTTGGCCGCAGAGGCGTTCTAATCTTGGGGCAGAAAATTCTTGAAGTAAGAATTTTGCCCCAGAGCAACCCGAGGTTTCAAGTGCCCAAACGCTTTCGCCTGACCCGCCGCTTTCCCGTTGCCATGACCGAAGACGGCTACCGCCGCCTCACGCGCTTCGCGGGTGAGGCCGGGCTGGATGAGGGCGAAGCGCTGTCATTTCTGTTCGAGCATTTCGATTCTGTGACCAACCATGACAACCTCACCCACCGACTGCGGCTCTTCAACGCCGAGCTGGAGGGGCGGAAAGGATAGGGAGGCGCGGGTGGACCGGGCGGGAGCCTCCGGCGGGAGTATTTGGGCCAAGATGAAACCCAGATCCGCCCCGCCTTCGAGGCTCCGTTTTGGCTATCCGTCATGTCGAAGGCGGGGTTTCACCTTGGGAGGCCATCGGCTCTCCAGCCTGTGCCACGGGATGAGATTGAAAGGTAATGATGAACAAATCCTTTTCATCTTGGTGGAAATACTCTCTGGGGGTCCGGGGGGCGAAGCGCCCCCGGGGCTGGGGCAGAGCGCAACGATAGGGAGGACGCAATGACGATCACGCTTTACGGCTTTGGTGAAAGCGGCAATGCCTACAAGGTGGCTTTGATGCTGCAGCTCACCGGCACGCCTTGGGAGCTGCGCTTTGTTGATTTTTTCAAGGGCGAGGCGCGCAGTCCGGAGTTCCTAAAACTCAATGAAATGGGTGAGGTGCCGGTGTTGGTCGACGGCGATCAGGTGCTGACCCAATCGGGCATGATCCTTGACCATCTGGCGGAAAAGACCGGGCGGTTTGGTGGGGCTACGGCTGATGAAGCGCGAGAGGTTTGGCGCTGGATCCTGTGGGACAATCACAAGCTGTCCACCCAGATCGGCACGGCGCGGTTCTTGGCCAACTTCCTGCCTGAGGACAAGCGACCAGCCGGCGTGGGGCCCTTTTTGCAAGGTCGGCTCAAGGCGGCCTACAAGGTGCTGAACACACATCTCGAGGGGCGCGATTGGATCGTGGGCCAAGGCCCGACCATCGCAGATTTCTCCTGCTGCAGTTACCTTTACTACCCCGAGCCCTACGGCTTTGACCGCGCCGAATGGCCTGCGATAGACCGTTGGCTGACCCGGATCGCCGCGCTGCCGGGCTGGGCGCATCCCTATGATCTGATGCCGCGCGCTCTGCCGGGGGCAGGCGGATGACCCCTC
>JBEIDZ010000058.1:0-10393 GCA_040383215.1 Paracoccaceae bacterium
AGGCAGCGGCCCACGGTGGTCTTGCCCGAGCCGCTTTCGCCGACGAGGCCCACGGCCTCGCCGCGATGGATGGTGAGCGAGACCTGGTCTACGGCCTGGACGACCTTGGCCGAGTTGCGCAGGGGAAAGTGCTTGGTCAGGCCTTCGGTGCGCAAAAGCGGGCGGGGGTCGGGGACCTGGGGCGGGAATGCGGTGCCGCGTTCGCGGAAAAGGCGCAGCATGTCCTGCGAATAGGCATGCGCAGGGGCGGCGAAGAAGTCGCGCACGGGGGCATCCTCGACGATGCGGCCGTCGTGCAGGACCAGCACGCGGTCGCAGTAGTTGGCGATCACGCCAAGTTCCTGCGAGACGAGGAGGATGGCGGAGCCGGTATCCTGCACCGTCTTCCACATCTGGTCGAGGAACTGGGCCTGGATCGTGACGTCGAGGCCGGAGGTGGGTTCGTCGGCGATGAGCAGGCGCGGGCGCGAGGACAGCGCCATGGCGATGAGCGCGCGCTGGGCCATGCCGCCCGACAGTTCGTGTGCGAAGCTGTCGACGCGGCGCTCGGGGTCGTTGATGCCGACGAGGCGCAGCATCTCGATCGCACGGGCGCGGGCGTTGCCGGCGCTGCCGGGATTGTGGGCGCGGTAGGCATAGCCGATCTGGCGGCCGACGCGCAGCATCGGGTTGAGCGCGGCGCGGGGGTTCTGGACGATGATGCCGATGTCGCGGCCGCGGATGGCGCGCAGTTCCTCGTCGGGGAGGGTGAGAAGGTTGCGGCCGTCGAAGGTGACCTCGCCCGTGATCCGGCCAGGCGGGCGGGCGAGGCCGAGGAGCGCGAGGGCGAGCGTGGACTTGCCCGAGCCCGCGTCGCCGACGAGGCCCACGACCTCGCGCGGGCGGATGGCAAGGTCGACGCCGGCGAGCGGGGTGACCGGGCCCGCGGCGGTGGGATAGGTGACCGAGAGGCCGCGGGTCGTCAGAAGCGGGGCGGGCGGGGTCATTGCCCGGCCTCGTAGCGGCGTTCGAGCGCGTTGCCGAGCACGGCGAAGCCGAAGACGGTGAGCGAGATGGCGATGCCGGGAAAGACCGAGGGCCACCATTCGCCGAGGATGATCTGGTTGGCGCCGGTCGAGATCATCAGGCCCCATTCGGGCGTGGGCGGGCGGACGCCTGCGCCGACGAAGGAGAGGCCTGCGGTGAGCAGGATGGCAAAGCCGATGGTCACCGAGGACTGGATCAGCGCCGGGGTCAGCGAATTGGGCAGCACATGGCGCAGCGCGATGGAAAGCTCGGGCCGGCCCATGGCGCGCGCCGCCTCGACAAAGCCGCGGGAGGTCTGGGAGAGCACCTCGGCGCGGGTCAGGCGGATGTAGATCGGGACATAGACGAAGGCGAGCGCGATGACGATGTTGGCGGTCGACCGGCCGGCCAGCGCGACAAGCACCATGGCCGAGATGAAGACGGGGAAGGATTGCATCACGTCGGAGACGCGCATCAGGAGTTCGGTCGCGATGTTCCGGTAATAGCCCGCGACAAGGCCGAGAAAGACGCCGATCACGAGGGAGAGGATGTTGGCGGCCAGCGCGATGGTCAGGTCGGTCCGCGGCGCGGCGATCACGCGGGAGAAGATGTCATAGCCCGAGGCATCGGTGCCCATCCAGTGCGGCGGATGGTCGAGCGTGCCGCCGATCTGGCCGGCGATGAGGCCGGGGATCTCGGAGAGCGCGGGCGGGGGGACGGCGACGCGCGGCGTGGTGAGCGTCGGGTCGTAGGGGCCGATAGGGGGGCCGATGACGGCCAGCACCGTCACCGTCGCCACGATGGCGACGCCGATCCCGAAGAGCCAGTCGCGCCGGGGCCTGGGGTCGGTCATCGGGGGCGTCCTGCGGCGGTGGACGGCATGATGGGGGCCGGGCGGGTCAATGCGCGATCCTGGGGTCGATGGCGGCGTGGATGAGGTCGAGTGCGAGATAGACCAGAAGCGAGATCGCGGTGATCACGAGCACGACGCCCTGGATGGCGGGATAGTCGAAGGCGAGCACGGAGCGGATCGCATACTGGCCGATGCCCCCGAGCGAGAAGACCGATTCGACGAGCACCGCGCCCGAGAGCATGAAGCCGTAGAGGATGCCGATCAGCGTGACAGAGGGTGCCATGGCGGCGCGCAGCGCATAGGCGGCGACGCGCCCGCGCGGCAGGCCCGCGGCATTGGCATAAAGCACGAAGTCGGAGGCGAGCGCGCGCTGCATGTTCTGGCGCACCATCTTGATGATCGGGCCCGAGAGGATGAAGGCAAGCGTGAGGACGGGCAGCATGAGGTGGTGCAGCGCCTCTAGAAACTTGGCCGGGCTACCGGCGAGGATCGTGTCGATGAGCATGAAGCCCGTCACCGTGTCGGGCGGCGTGGTCATGGGCGAGAGCCGGCCGAGCGGGGGCGGGGCGACGCCAAGCTGGTAGTAGAAGACATAGACGAAGAGCAGGCCCCACCAGAATTCCGGCTGCGAGCCGGCGAAGAGGGAATAGAGAAAGACCCCCTTGTCGGCCCGACCGCCGGGATTGAGCGCGCCGAGCATGCCCACGGGCACCGCGACGAGGAAGGCCACCAGAAAGCCCAGCGTGATGAGTTCGAGCGTGACGGGCAGGTAGGCTGCGATTTCGGTCAGGACCGGGGTGTTCGTGACCCAGGAGGTACCGAGCGAGCCTTGCAGCAGGCCGGGTGCGGTATCGGGCATGAGGCCGAGATAGAGCGCGAGCTGTTCGGCCACCGGACGGTCGAGGCCCAGTTCGGCCTCGGCCTGAGCATAGGCTTCGGCGCTGGCATTCATGCCGACAAGACGCGAGACCGGGTCGGCGGGCAGGAGGCGGATGAGGAAGAAGACCGCGATGGTCAGGCCGAGAAGCTGGAGGATGCCGATCAGCACCCGCTTCGTGATGTAGCGCAGGAGCATCGGGGCGCGGGACCTTTACGCGGACGACAGACGGGCGCGCGGAACGGGTCCGCGCGCCCGGGATGCCGGCTTATTCGGCGACCTTGAGGTCGACGTAGCGGATCGAGTTGTCGGGATACCACTTCAGGCCCGAGAGCCGGTCGTTGAAGGCCCACTGGGTGTTGTATTCGACGATCGGCAGCCAGGCCACGTCGGCGGCGAGCATTTCCTGGATGGTCAGGAGCTGCGCGTCGCGGGCGGCGGGGTCGGGGTTGACGCGCGCCTGAGCCCAGAGGGCGTCAAGTTCGGGGTTGCGGTAGTTGACCATGTTGTTCAGCCCGCCGCTTTCGGGCGAGACGAAGAAGAGCTGGGTCGCATAGCCCGCATCCACGCCGATGGGCTTTTCCTGGTCGTTGATGGCGAAGGGCAGGTCACGCTTGACAAGCTGGCGGTCGCCGTACTGGGTCTGCGGGATCGGGTCGAGCGTGGCGGGGATGCCAACTTCGCGCAGCGCGGTCTGGATGATGTTGACGATGGGGCCGAGGGTGGATTCCTTCTCGCTCACGTAGGAGAGCGCGAAGGCGCCGGTGAAGGCGTCAAGCCCTGCGCCTTCGGGAAAGCCCGCCTCGGCCAGAAGGTCGCGCGCGCGGTCGGGGTCGTAGGTGAACTGCGCGGTCGGCGCAAAGCCCGGATAGCCCGAGGGGACGAGACCCGTCCACTGCGTCGCCTGGCCGAAATAGCCGTTGGCGATGATCTGGTCAAAGGGGATGGCGTGGGCGATGGCCTGGCGCAGCTTGACGTTGTCGAAGGGCGGAACGTCGAAATTCATGTGCAGGAACATGTTTTCGTTGCCGCGCACGCCGGCGACGGCAAAGCTCTCCTGGCCGCGCAGGCTGTCGAATTCGCGCGGGGTCAGGCCGGTGACGAGGTCGGCCTGGCCGGATTGCAGCACGACGACTCGGTTGGAGGATTGCGGCACGCGGCGCACGGTCACGCGTTCCACATCCGGCGCGCCGCGGTAGTAGTTCGGGTTCGCGACGTAGGAGATTTCCTCGTTCTTGGTCCAGCTTGACAGGCAGTAGCCGCCAAAGCCCGGCGCGCCGGTATTGTTGACATAGTCGTGCGACCAGGGGTCCTCGGCGGTGGCATTGGCCTCCATCGTTTCCTTGTCGAAGATCAGCAGGCCGAAGATCGTCAGCACCGGCAGGAAAAGCGCGTTCGGCTCGGACTGGCGGATCTGGATGGTGTAGTCGTCGACCTTGACGACGGCATCGCCCAGCTCCTTGGCGGCCGGGTCTTCGCCGAAGACGGAGACGTCGAAGCCGGCGATGGAGCCGACGTTGGAGAGGAACCAGCCGATCGGCGCGGCACCCGAGACCGACTTGGCGCGGGCGAAGGTATAGATCACGTCATCGGCGTTGAAGGTCGACCCGTCGCAGCCCATCACGCCCTGGCGCAGGTTGAAGGTCCAGGTCAGCGTCGCTTCGTCGAAGGACCAGCTTTCGGCAAGCCTGCCCTCGAACTTGCTGAAGTCGGGGGTGACGACGCCGCTGTCACTTGTCGCGCCGTCGGCATAGCCGACAAGCGGTTCCAGCAGCGTGACCATGCCCTGCTGGGAGGCCGGGATCGCGGCGGAGGGTCCGTCGTAGTTGAGGCCCGCAGGCACGTCCTCGGCGAGGATCAGGATCTCCTGGGCGGAAAGCGCCCCGGCCGAAAGGGCGAGCGCGGATGTGACCGCGGCCCCCGCCCATGAACGCAAGGTCACTGAACGCAAGCTTTTCATCTCCACTTCCTCCTGTCGTCGGGCAATGCTGCCGCAGATTTGTCCGGACAAATCACGCATCGGGTGCAGGGTCTGTCAAGTGTCTTTCGCGGAAACTGGACAAAAGGCGGAAAACGCCGGCCGATGGCCCGGCGCGCAGGGTCAGGGGGGCGCTGCCCCCCGGGCCTGCGGCCCTCCCCCCGGGATATTTGGGGACATAGAATGGGGGGGCGGGCGTGCCGAGGGCCGCAAGCGGGCACGGGTTGCGGGGCGAGGCGCGAAAAAGGGTGTTGACAGGGCGCGGCGATGCCGCAGATTTGTCCGGACAAATTTGCGGGGCGGAGGCCGGGTGATGCGGATCGTTGTGCTGTTCAACCTTCGTCCGGGGGTGGATGCGGCGGAATACGAGGCCTGGGCGGCGGGGCGGGATGCGCCAACGGTGCGGGCGCTGCCTTCCATCGCCGGGTTCGAGGTGGCGGCGATGACCGGGCTCTTGATGGGCGAGGGGCGGCCGCCGTTCCAGTATGTCGAGGTGATCGACGTGGCCGACATGGACCAGTTCGGCCGCGATGTCGCGACCGAGGCGATGGGGCGCATCGCGGCGGAATTCCAGGCCTTTGCGGACGGGCCGCTGTTCATCACGACGCGGCAGGTGGCGTGATGGCGCGGCTGGCCGGCAAGGTCGCGCTGGTCACCGGGGCGGGCCGGGCGAAGGGCCTGGGCCAGGCGATCGCGCTGCGGCTGGCGGCCGAGGGTGCGGCGGTGATGCTGCACGACCGCGGCGCGGTGGGCGACGAGACGGCGCCCGCGCATGGGGTCGGCGTCGCGGACGATCTGGAGCGCACGGCGGAGGCGATCCGGGCGGCGACGGGGGCGCGGGTCGCGACCGTGACGGGCGATCTGCGCGACGACGGCGCCATCGCCGGGATCGTGGCGGCGGCGGATGCGGCCTTTGGCGGGCTCGACATCCTGATCAACAATGCCGGGATCGGATACCTGTTCGGGCCGCTGACGGAGATGGAGCCGGCGCATCTGGATGCCGTGCTGGACGTCAATCTGCGCGCGCCGATGCTGCTGACGCGGCATGCGACGGCGCTGATGATCCGCGGCGGGCAGGGCGGGCGGGTGGTCAATATCGCAAGCCAGGCGGGCAAGTCGGGCTTTGCCTTTGCCACGGCCTATACCGCGTCCAAGCACGGGCTGATCGGGTTTACCCGGGCGGCAGCGATGGAGCTTGCGCCCCATGGCATCACGGTCAACGCGGTCTGTCCCAACCATGTGACCACGGGCCTGGGCACCTGGCAGAACGACTTCATGGCCCGCGCGCGGGGCGAGACGCTGGAGGAGTACCTGGACGGCATGCGCCGGCGCATTCCGCTGGGCCGCACCGGGCAGCCCGAGGATACGGCAGCGGCGGTGGCGTATCTCTGTTCGCCCGATGCGGCCTATGTCACGGCCGAGGCGATGAACGTGTCGGGCGGGGAGGAGTATCATTGAGCCAGGACCCGCCCGATTTCCGCTGGCCGGGGCAGGCGCGGCTGGCGATGTCCTTTGTGATCAATGTCGAGGAAGGGTCCGAGATGTCGGTCGCCCGCGGCGACAAGGGCCCAGAGCCGGTGGACGAGCTGGGGGTCGCGCTGAAGATACCGCTGCGCAACTATGCCAACGAATCGAACTATGACTACGGTCTGCGCGCGGGCGCGGCGCGGGTCTTTGGTGCGTTCCGGCAGGCGGGGATCGTGACCACGGTCACGGCGGCGGCGCAATCGCTCGAGGTGGCGCCGCAGGTGGCGCGGATGATCGTGGAGGGCGGGCACGAGACCTGCGCCCATGGCTGGCGCTGGGTGCACCAGTTTTCCTATGACGAGGCGCGGGAGCGGGACTTCATCGCGCGCGCGGTCGAATCGATCCGGATGACGACGGGGCAGCGGCCGCTGGGGTGGCTGTCGCGCTATCTGCACACCGACCGGACGCGGCGGCTCTTGGCCGAGGCGGGGTTCCTTTACCACATGGACGACTTTTCCGACGACGTGCCGCGCTGGGATGTGGTCGAGACGGCGGACGGGCGGCGGCCCATCGTGATCGTGCCCTATGCGCTGGATACCAACGACATGAAGTTCTGGCTCGCGCCGGGCTATACGCCGGCGCAATGGCTCGACTATGCGGTGGACACCTTTGACCGGCTCCGGGCCGAAGGGGCGGAGCGGCCGGTGATGATGAGCCTTGGCCTGCATCTGCGCATCATCGGGCGGCCGGGGCGGATCGGCGCGCTCGAGCGGTTCATCGCGCATGTCGGGGCGGCGGGCGGGGCCTGGTGCGCCACGCGGGCCGAGATCGCGCGGGCCTTTGCCGGGGCCGTGCCCGCGCCGGAAGGGCTGCGCCCGTGAGGGATTTCGAGGCCGTGGCCGAGCATGTGGTGCGCGCGCGCGACCTGCCGCCGGGCGCGGTCGCGGCGGTGGGGACCTTTCTGCTCGACACGCTGGGGGTGGGGATCGCGGGGTCATCGGGCGCGGGCGTCGGCGCGCTGGTCGGGCTGGCGCGGGACTGGGGGCCGGGGGACGAGGCCACCGTCTGGCTGACCGGCGAGCGGATGTCGGCAGGGTCGGCGGCAATCGTGAATGCCTACATGATCCATTGCCTCGAATTCGACTGCGTGCATGAAGGCGCGGTGCTGCATCCGATGGCGACGATCCTGTCGGCGGTGCTGGCCTGGGCCGAGCGCGAGGCCGTGCGGGGGCGCAAGGTGCGCGGGGCGGACCTGATCCCGGCGCTGGCGGTGGGGGTCGATGTGTCGACCATGCTGGGGTTGGTTACCGATGCGCCGATCCGTTTCTTCCGCCCCGCGACGGCGGGCGGTTTCGGCGCGGCGGCGGCCATCGCGCGGCTCGCGGGGTATGACGCGCGGGGCGTGATGGACACGCTGGGCGCGCAATATGCGCAAGTGGCCGGGACGCTCCAGCCCCATGCCGAAGGGTCGCCCATGCTGGGGATGCAGGTGGGGTTCAATGCGCGCGCGGCGATCCAGAGCGCGGACCTGGCCGGGGCGGGGTTCCGGGGGCCGCATGACATATTCACCGGGCAGTATGGCTATCTGAAGCTCTATGAGATGGACGACCACGACCTGCCGGGGTTCCTGCCGAGCCTGGGGCGGGACTGGCAGATCGAGGCGATGTCGCACAAGCCCTATCCGTCGGGGCGGCTGACGCATGGGGTGGTCGACGGGCTGGGGCAGCTGATGCGGGCACATGGCTTTGCCGCGCGCGACGTGGTGGCGGTCCGGGCCGAGGTGCCGCCCCTGGTGCACCGGCTGGTCGGGCGGCCTGACGTGGCGGAACCGGAGGCGAATTACGCCAAGCTCTGCCTGCGCTTCGTGGCGGGGGTGTTCCTTGCGCGCGGGCGGGTGGATGTGCCCGATTTCCGCGGCGCGGCGCTGCGCGACCCCGAGGTGCACCGCCATGCCGCGATGGTCGATGTCGTGCTGGACGGCAACCCCGACCAGAACGCGCTGGACCCGCAGCGCATCAGCGTGCGGCTCGCGGACGGGAGGGAACATGCGATCACGCTGCCCCATGTCTATGGCCACCCCGAGGTGCCGCTGAGCGCGGCCGAGAACGAGGAGAAGTTCCGCCGCTGCTGCGGCTATGGCCGGATCGCGCTGCCCGAAGACCGGGTCGAGGCGCTGATTGCGGCGGTCGCGGGGCTGGGGGGGAACGAGGATGTGGCCGGGCTTGTGCGGCTGACTTTGGGGGAGAGGTGATGCGGGTCAGGCGGTCGCTCTTGTTCGCGCCGGGCAACCGGCCCGAGATTTTCGCCAAGGCGCTGGCGACGGGGGCGGATGTCGTCTGCGTCGACCTCGAGGATGCGGTGCCCGCGGCCGACAAGGCGGCGGCGCGGGGGCATGCCGTCACCTTTCTGACCGGCGAGGCGGGGCCGGAGCGGGTGGTGCGGATCAATGCGCTGCGCTCGGCCGAGGGGATGCGCGATCTTTTGGCCATCGTCGCGGCGCGGCCGGCGGGCGGGGTCCTGATGCTGCCCAAGGTGGCGGGCGCCTGGGAGGTGCGGCTGGCCGACGAGATCCTGACCGAGGCGGGGCTGGACCTTGGCCTTGCGGTGCTGGTCGAAAGTGCCGAGGGCATGGCCAACGCGCGCGCCATCGCGGCGGGTCCGCGGGTGGTCTTTGCACTGTTCGGCGGGGTCGATTACGCGGCCGAGATGGGGGTCGCGGTCGCGCACGAGCCGCTGCTGGCGGCGCGGTTCGAGATGGTGCTGGCCGCGCGGCTGGCCGGGGTCGATGTGATGGATGTCCCCTCGCTTTCCTTCCGCGACAATGCGGTGGTGGCGGCCGAGGCGGCGGTTGCGCGGTCGCTTGGCTTTACCGGAAAGGCCTGCCTGCATCCGGCCAATGTCGCCGTGGTCAACGCGGCCTTTACCCCGAGCGCCGAGGAGATTGCCCGGGCCGAGAAGATTGTCGCGGCCTTTGAGGCCAGTCCCAACGGGCTGGCCGAGATGGACGGAAAACTGATCGAGAAACCGGTCGTGCGGGCGATGCAGCGCATCCTTGCCGCGCGGCCCCGCTAGGGGACGGAGATGGTGCAGAGTCACGTGCAGGTGGGTGCCAACCGGTACCGCGAGAGTTTCGGGCGCTATTACGAGGATTTCACCGTCGGCGATGTCTATGAGCACCGCCCCGGGCGGACGATCACCGAGACCGACAATACCTGGTTCACGCTGCTGACGATGAACACCCATCCGCTGCATTTCGATGCCGAATACGCCAGGAAAAGCGAATTCGGGCGCTGCATCGTCGCCTCGCCGCTGACGGTGGCGATCATGGTGGGGATGAGCGTGAGCGATGTGAGCCAGAAGGCGATTGCCAACATGGGCTGGACGAATATCCGGATGACCGCGCCCTTGTTCGCCGGCGACACGCTTTATGCCGAAAGCGAGGTTCTGGCCAAGCGCGAATCGAAGTCGCGCCCGACGGCGGGGCTGGTGACGGTGATGACGCGGGGGTTCAATCAGGCAGGCGTGCCGGTCTGCGATTTCGAGCGCACGATCCTGATCGCCCGGCGCGGCTTTGCGCCCGATGATGTCAAGGGAGCGGAATGATGGCTTACGATGACCTGCCCGAAGAGGACGCGCTGATCCTGGATGCGATCAACAAGTGGCTGGATCGCGATGTGCGGCCGCATGTGCTGCGGCTCGACCATGCCGATGAATACCCCGCCGAGATGGTGGCCCAGATGCAGGAGCTGGGCCTGTTCGGCGCGACGATCCCGGTGGAATATGGCGGGCTTGGCCTGTCGGCCACGACCTATGCCCGGATCGTGGAGACGATCGCGGCGGTGTGGATGTCGCTGACCGGCATCTTCAATTCGCACCTGATCATGGCGGCATGCGTGGCGCGCCAGGGCACGCCCGCACAGAAGGCCTATTTCCTGCCGAAATTTGCCACCGGAGAGATGCGCGGCGGGCTCGCGCTGACCGAACCCGATGCGGGGACCGATCTGCAGGCGATCCGCACCCGGGCGGCGCGGGACGGCAACGGCTATGTCATCAACGGGACCAAGACCTGGATTTCGAACGGCATCCACGGGACGTGCTTTGCGCTTCTGGTCAAGACCGACCCCGAAGCCGAGCCGCGCCACAAGGGGATGAGCATGTTCATCGCCCGCAAAGGCGAGGGGTTCCGCGTGTCCCGCAAGCTCGAGAAGCTGGG
>JBEIDZ010000059.1:0-10387 GCA_040383215.1 Paracoccaceae bacterium
CAGGGCAGCGTGACCCCATCCCCGTCCAGGCCCGCCGCGAGCCGCCACAGGATCACGGTCAGGCCCAGTAAAAGCGCCGCCGCCAGCGCCACGCCGCGCCACAGCACCCGGCGGAACCGCAGATCGGCCATCTGCCCCAGGGCCAGCCGCAGATCGCCAATGACCGAGGCAGAGGCAGTGGGCCCCCCGCTCACGCGCTCACCCGCGTCACGACCCGGGCGAGGTCGGGGCGCGGCCGTTCCGGCGGGGTCTCGGCCGCGGTGCCGACATGCACGATCCCCGCCGCCCATTCGCCAGGGCCAAGGCCAAAGCTGTCGGCCAGAAGCGGCCCGTCCTGCAGCGGCCAGCCCGTCAGCCAGGTCGCGCCAAAACCCGAGGCCAGCGCCGCATTCAGCAGCGACAGGCACACCGCGCCTGCGCTCAGCGCCTGCTCGATCGCCGGCACCTTGTCGGTCGGGCGCGGCACGCCAACCACCAGCACGGCCAGGTGGCTGTCGGCATATTGCGACACCGCCTTGCCGATCCTGTCGGGCTCAAGCCCCAAAGCCGCGCCGCGCATCGCCACCTCGCCCGCGATCCGCGTCAGCGCCGCCCGCTCGATCACGACCAGCCGCCAGGGTTCCAGCTTGCCATGGTCGGGGCAGCGCAGCGCGGCGGTCAGGATCGCCTGCAACTGGTCCTCGTCCGGCAAGGGCGGGACCAGAAGCCGCGCCGGGCAGGACCGGCGGGTCAGCAGGAAGTCGAGCGCGGCAGGATTTCGGGCAGGCATCGGGCATCTCCGGTTCGGGTGGCCCCTCGAGCCTAAGCCGCGCCGCGCCGCCGCGCCAGCCGCCCCCGCCGGGCGCCGCACGCGGCTCGCGCGAAAGCGACCGCCGATGTCGCCCCCCGCCAACAGGATGCGCGGCAGAGCGGATAGCCCCTCAGGCGGGGCAGGGGCGGCAGGCATGGACGGCGATTTCGACTTCATCATCGTGGGCGCGGGCTCGGCGGGTTCGGTGCTGGCCGACCGGCTGTCGCGCGACGGCCGCCATCGCATCCTCGTGCTCGAAGCCGGCGGCACCGACCGGCGGCTTTTCGTGCAGATGCCGCTCGGCTACGGCAAGCTCTTCTACGACCCGGCGGTCAACTGGCTCTACCGCACCGAACCCGACCCCGGGCTCGACGGCCAGTCCGATCACTGGCCCCGCGGCAAGCTCCTTGGCGGCTCCTCCTCGATCAACGCGATGGTCTGGATCCGCGGCCATCCCGGCGACTATGACGACTGGGCCGCCGCCGGCAACCCGGGCTGGGGCTGGGCCGACGTCCTGCCCGCCTTCCGCGCGATGGAACATAACGAAGCCGGCGCGGATGCCTTTCGGGGTCAGGGCGGGCCGCTCTTCGTCTCGGCCAACCGCCGCGACCTGCATCCCCTGGTCGAACCCTGGCTGGCCGCCTGCGAAGCGGTCGGGCTCGTGCCCAACCCCGATTTCAACGGGGCCACGCAAGAGGGCGTCGGCATCTACCAGCTCACCATCCGCGGCGGGCGGCGCAACTCCGCCGCGCGCGCCTTCCTGCGCCCGGCGATGGCGCGCGGCAATCTCCGCGTCCAGACTGGCGCCCAGGTCACCCGCGTTCTGTTCGACGACACCACGGGCGGCTGCCGCGCCACCGGCGTCGAATACCGCCAGGGCGGCGCGCTCCGCCAGGCCCGGGCCCGACGCGAGGTCATCCTTGCGGGCGGGGCGATCAACTCGCCCCAGATCCTCATGCTCTCGGGCATCGGGCCGGGCGCGCATCTGGCCGCCCACGCCATCCCCGTCCGCGTCGACAACCCCAATGTCGGCGCGCATCTGACCGATCATCAGGGCCTGAACTACACCTGGCGGATGACCGTGCCCACGCTCAACGACGTGCTGCGTCCCTGGTGGGGCAAGCTTGCGGTCGGCGCGCGCTGGCTGCTCACCGGGCGCGGGCCGCTCTCGCTCTCGATCAACCAGGGCGGCGGCTTCTTCCGCACCGACCCGTCCCGCGACCGGCCGAACATGCAGCTCTACATGCAGGCCTTCTCGACGCTGATCCCGCGCGAGGGCGAACGGCCGATCCTGACCCCCGACCCCTTCCCCGGGCTTTCGATCGGGCTCTCGAACTGCCGCCCGACCAGCCGGGGCGAGATCAGGCTCAAGAGCGCCGACCCCTTCATGCATCCCCGCATCACCGCCAATGCCTATGCCACCGACCATGACGTGGCCGAGATGCTGGCCGCCGTAAAGCTCCTGCGCCGCATCGCCGCCGCCCCCCCGCTCGCCGCGCTGGTGGCCGAAGAGTTGCGCCCCGGTCCGTCGGTCGTCTCGGACGAGGACCTGATCCTCGATTTCCGCCGCCGCTCCGGCACGGTCTACCACCCCTCCTGCACCGCCCGCATGGGCCCCGACCCCGCGACCTCGGTCGTCGACCCCGCGCTGCGCGTCCACGGCGTCGCGGGGCTGCGCGTGATCGACGCGAGCGCCTTTGCCACCCTGCCCGGCGGCAATACCAATGCGCCTGCGATGCTGATGGGCTGGAAGGGGGCGGAGCTGATCCTCGGGCCGGCCTGAGCGGCCACTCAGGGCGCCCCGAGCAGCCGGCAGGCGATCCGCTGCACGCCCTGCGCCATCTCGGCCAGCGGCCCCTCGACAATCCCGCAATCCAGCAGGTTGTTCTCGTCGCTCATCCGCGCGGAATAGACGTTGACGTTGATCTGCGGCTCCACCACCCAGGCCATCGGCGCCCCCGCCATCGTGCCGCCCAGCACCAGCCGCTGGTCGGTGGCAAAGACGGTCACCTCCTCGGCGCCCAGAAAGACCAGGCCCATTTCGTCGGTCGGAACCCCGGCCTTTGCCGGCTCGTCGTAATACCAGGCACTGACCACGACCCATTCCCCCCGCTTCTTCAGCGCCGAGGCCGCGCCGTCCTCGAAGACGAGGTCGATCGCCACCTCGGCCCGCCCCCTCCCTGCAGCCGCCGCAACCAGCAAGGCAAGCGCCAGCCCGCCCCCGTGCCGCATCATCCGCCGTCCTGTCGCCGCCATCGCATCCTCCCCCGCCAGCGCCGGACCGTACCCTGCGCCCGCGCCCCCGACCGGTCAAGCCCGCGCCGGCCGCGTGCCCGCTCCTTCCGCTCCCCGACCCTGAGGAGCGGTGACACTCACGCCCGGCCCCCCCTTCCCTCGTCCCTCTCCTCCCGCATCAGACCGCCCGCTGCCATGCCGTCCGCCCCGCCACGCAGCGGCCGGTCCATCGGTCAGTCGGGACCGGCCGCGGCCTTGCCACCCCGTCCGCCCCATGCGCTCCGGCCGCGTAGCGTGGGTGAAATCCAAACGCCGTCACCTCCGCCACCCCACACCCGGCGGGGGGCCCGTGGCACCCCGTGGGGGCCGCTCGCCAAAGGCACAAGCCGCACGCGACAGGGCTCTCCGCCAGACTGACGCTGCCACATCCCGGCCCGCCCCAGCCGCCGCCCTGGCGCCCCCCTCCGGCACACGACCCTGCCGGTCGCCTTTCCGATCAGCCCCCGCGCGGCGCGACGATCACGCGCGCCTCCTCGGCCACGGCCGTCAGACGCGCGGCCAGGTCGGCTCGCAATGCCTCCCGCGTGGCCTCGTCCAGCCGCCGCGGCACCTGCCCCTCCCACCGGCGGAACACCGCCGCCCCGCGCGCGAATGGCCGGGCAAGCAGCATCCGGTCCCAGCTGTTCGCCCGCGGCATCCCCGCGATCGCCCAGCCATAGACAAAGACCGGCAGGCCCGCCGCCCGCGCCCAGTCGATCGGGGGGTCCTTCAGCACCCGGCACGGCCCGCGCGGCCCGTCGCCCGCCACCGCGAGCGACGCCCCCCCACGGATCAGGCCGAGCACCTCGCGCGTCACCGCCAGGCTGGACTGGTTGGCCGCGATGATGAAGGGTCTGGCCCCGATCCATGCCTGCGCCGCCCCCCCCGCCCGACCCGCCGGCGAGGCATCGTGCAGCGTCACGAGCCGGCCCCATTCCGGCCGCCAATGCGCACTCCCGAGCATCACCATCTCGTGCCAGAGCAGCATCAGGACGGGTCCCTCGGCCGTCGCGGCGGTCACCGCGTCGGCCCCCCGCACGTCCCAGCGCGTTGTCGCATGGCAGAACCGTGTCCAGCCCGCCACCGCCGCGCCGCTCGTCTGCGCCAGCAGGGGCGAGCGTTCGGCACGCCGGCGCAGGGCATCGAAGGGTCGCGGCATCAGAGGGCTCCGCCTGAAGAAGGTGCGGCCATTGACCCCGGCGCGCCGCGCTTGGCAAGACCTGCCCCGCCCCTTGCACCGGCGCCGGTCCCGGATTATTCACTCCTCCGGCCACAGGGGTATAGCTCAGTCGGTAGAGCGACGGTCTCCAAAACCGTAGGTCGCGGGTTCGAGCCCTGCTGCCCCTGCCAGCCCTTCCCCTCCCCCGCAACGCCGGACGCAAGTTCATGGTTGCCAGCGCGCGCCATGTCGGTCACCCTCTGCCCGACACTGGCAGGAAAGAACGCGGCCATGTGCTGGAGCCTCGGCGTGACGGTGGCGATGGTCGCGGCAGGGACTGCCGCGACAGGGGTATCGCTCGCCCGGCGCGATCCGGTCGCCATCCCCGTGACGCTCGGCTACTTCACCCTGATGGAGGCGATCCAGGTCGCCGGCTACAGCGTGATCGACCAGTGCGGCGCGCCCGCCAACGAAATCGCGACCTATCTCGCGATCCTGCACATCGTCTTCCAGCCCATCGTCATCAATGCCTTCATCATGACGCTCGTGCCCCCCGCGCCCTGGGTGCGGGCCGGGGTCTTCATCCTCGCCGGCCTCGCCTCGCTCGTGATGCTGCTCCAGCTCTACCCCTTCGCCTGGGCCGGCGCCTGCGAGGCGGGCTCCAACCTCTGCGCTGCCCGGCTCTGCACCATCTCGGGCGCCTGGCACCGCGCCTGGGACGTGCCCTATAACGGGCTTCTGAACGGCATCGACGGCCGCTTTGGCCTGACGCTCGGCTTTCCTGCCTACATGCTCGCGGTCTTCGTCCTGCCCGTCCTCTACGGCGCCTGGCGCTTCGCGCTCTTCCATCTCCTCGTCGGGCCGGTGCTGGCCGGCCAGCTGACCGACAACCCCAACGAAGTGCCGGCAATCTGGTGCCTCACCGCGATCGCCATCATCGCCATCGCGCTGCTCCCACCGGTCCGCCGCGTCTTCAGCGCGCGCCCCGCCCCCGCCTGAGGCGACCCGCGCGAGAGCGGCCACCCGGCGTTCGCGCCTTGCATTCGGCCCCCGCGCGACGTATCCCGCTCGCGTCTGCAGCAAGGAAATCCGATGTCCCGCCCCAGCCCTGCGCAATTCGTCTCCCAGGTCCGCGCCGAAATCGGCAAGATCGTCTGGCCGACCCGGCGCGAAGTCGCGCTGACCTCCTTCATGGTCCTGCTTCTGACGCTGTTTGCCGCCGTCTTCTTCCAGCTTGTCGACCTCGCGATCCGTTACGCCCTGACCTCCTCGCTCAGCTTCTTCGGCTCCTGACCGGAATGTACCGGCGCGCCCTTGCCAAGGGGCCGGGGCCGGTGTAACCCCGCCCGCAGTCTTCAGAGGCGCGCGGGGAATCGCGATGCGCGCCGTGTTGCTTTTTCCGGCACCCGCTCTGCCGCCCGCCATCCGGGCCGGCTGACGCGGGCGGAACCTGCGGCAGGGGCGACCTGCGGCCCTGCGGGGCCGGCGACGGCAAGGGTATGGCAGATATGGCAAAACGCTGGTATTCGGTCTCGGTCCTCTCGAACTTCGAGAAGAAGATCGCCGAACAGATCCGCGCCAAGGTCGCCGAACAGGGCCTGCACGACCAGATCGACGAGGTCCTCGTGCCGACCGAAGAGGTGATCGAGATCCGCCGCGGCAAGAAGGTGCAATCCGAACGCCGCTTCATGCCGGGCTATGTGCTCGTGCACATGGAAATGTCCGACGAGGGCTATCACCTGATCTCCTCGATCAACCGCGTGACCGGGTTCCTCGGCCCCCAGGGCCGCCCGATGCCGATGCGCGACGCCGAGGTGAACGCGATCCTCAACCGCGTCCAGGAAGGCGAGGAAAGCCCCCGCACGCTCATCCATTTCGAGATCGGCGAAAGGGTCCGCGTCAAGGACGGCCCCTTCGAGGATTTCGACGGCATGGTCGAGGAAATCGACGAGGACACCCAGAAGCTCAAGGTCTCGGTGTCGATCTTCGGGCGCGCGACGCCCGTGGAACTGGATTTCGCACAGGTCGCCAAGCAGGGCTGACCTGTGCGGGAACGGCCGCTGCGGCAGCGCAGCGGTCCGTGGGAGGCGAGACGGCCGCGGCCGCCGGACCGGACCACGCAACAAAGACCCGGGGGGCGCGCCTCCCGGTGGGTTGGCAGGGCGGGTCCACCCCGTCCACTGAACACGAAGGAGGCCAAGATGGCCAAGAAAGTCATGGGGTCGCTCAAGCTGCAGGTGAAAGCCGGGCAGGCGAACCCCTCTCCGCCCGTCGGCCCCGCACTCGGCCAGCGCGGGCTCAACATCATGGAATTCTGCAAGGCGTTCAACGCCAAGACCGCCGACATGGAACCCGGCGCGCCGACGCCCGTGGTGATCACCTACTACCAGGACAAGTCCTTCTCGCTCGAGATCAAGACCCCGCCCGCCTCCTACTATCTCAAGAAGGCCGCGGGTCTGAAGCCGCAGGGCAAGCGCAACCGGCCGAAGGCTGCGGTCAAGCCCGGCAAGGACGTGGCCGGCAGCGTGACGCTCGCCCAGGTGCGCGAGATCGCGACCGCGAAGATGAAGGACCTCAACGCGGTCACCGTCGAAGGCGCGATGCAGACGATCATCGGTTCGGCGAAATCCATGGGCATCGAGGTGAAGGGCTGATCATGGCGAGAACAGGAAAAAGAACCCGCGCCGCCCGCGCCGCCTTCGATGGCAAGGCGCTCCTGCCCGTGTCCGAGGCCGTGGCGCTCGTCAAGGCCAATGCCTCGGCCAAATTCGACGAGACGGTGGAGGTCGCCGTGAACCTCGGCGTCGACCCGCGCCATGCCGACCAGATGGTGCGCGGCTCGGTCAACCTGCCCAACGGCACCGGCAAGACCGTGCGCGTGGCCGTCTTCGCCCGCGGCGACAAGGCCGAACAGGCCCGCAAGGCGGGCGCCGACATCGTCGGCGCCGAGGACCTGATGGAGCGTATCCAGCAGGGCCACATCGACTTTGACCGCTGCATCGCGACCCCCGACATGATGCCCATCGTCGGGCGCCTGGGCAAGATTCTGGGCCCCCGCAACCTGATGCCCAACCCCAAGATCGGCACCGTCACGCCCGACGTGGCCGAGGCGGTGACCGCGGCCAAGGGCGGCCAGGTGACTTTCAAGGTCGAAAAGGCCGGCGTCGTGCATGCCGGCGTGGGCAAGGTCTCATTCGCGCCCGACAAGCTCGAGGAGAATATCCGCGCCTTTGTCGAGGCCGTGCAGCGCGCCAAGCCGCCCGGGGCCAAGGGCACTTACATGAAGAAGGTCTCTCTCTCCTCCACCATGGGGCCGGGCGTGTCGGTCGACATCGCCAGCGCGACCGGCAACTGACAGGGGCCGCCCGTAGGGTGCGCTTCAGCGCACCTTCCGACCGCCCTGGAAAGGTGCGCTGAAGCGCACCCTACGTCATTCCCGGCCGGGTTCGCCCGGACGGGGTGTCGGAGCCGGGGGGCGATCTCCAGGGCCCTGCCTGTCCGCGACGGAGGGCAAGACAAGAAACGTCCGCCAGGGCCTTCCCCGGATGGGCAACGCGATGGGTCGGGATTTCCGCGTCCGGACGGACAAACAGACGACGGACTGTATCGCGGGCTTCGGTCCGCCGCCGCAAAAGCCGGGACCGGGGGTCCGCGAGTGCCTGAACAGCCTGCCGTCCTTCCATCCCGATACCTGACCCCGACGGGCATGGAGTCCGGATCATGTGTCGGCCGCGTCACGCGCAGCCGCCATGAACGGCCCTCGCCCTGCGGCTATCGCGGTGCAACTGCGGATCCTGCCGGAGCCCGGCTTCCGACTGCTGCCGGTGGCCTCCGCCCCGGAATCCGCCAGGCCTTACACGACGTCGATCCGGATGCCGCAGGCACCGCCGATTTCGTCCATGCGGCCTCGCGGGATCATCGCCGCGATCCCGAACCGGACTTTGCCTCCTGCGCGTCCTGTCCGGGCAGCGGCGTCACGCGCCTCAGCCGAACTATGCCAGTCTTTGCCGGAATCTGGCCGGGAGCGCCCGACTGAGGAAACCGGACAGAAACTGTCCTGCCAAGGGGGCGTTGATGGCGTCGGGCAAACTGAACGATGCGGACGAAGTCCGGCAAGCGGGTGGCCTTCTGCCACAGAGGTCCCGGATTGCCGTCTATTCCTGCTACTTCGGCAGCTATGAACCCTATCATGCCGGAGCCCTCGGCCCCGACGGGGAATGGGACCATATCCTGTTTACCGATCGCACCGGGCTGCCGCAGGACGGCCGGCGGTTTGTCGTCATGCCGCCGGGCTTTGACGGATTGACCGCGCGCCAGCTGTCCCGCTTGCCGAAGCTTTGCCCCGAGGTCTTCCTGTCCCGGTATGACTGGGTCATCTATGTCGACAACCGCGCCCGGCTGCGTCTGGCCCCCGATGTGCTCATCGACCGGATCGAACGGCAGATGGGCGGAGCGGACAGGACGCCGGCAGGGCGCTATCTGGCCCGCCATTCCCAACGGAACTGCGCCTGGCGCGAAAGCCGGATCTGCCTGCGGAAGGGGTTTTTCACCCAAGCCGAATTCGACGCGATCCGGAACCGCTTCGAATCGGCCGGTTTCCCGCGTGACGCAGGGCTGTTCGTCAATACCGGCCTGATCCAGAAGATGGGGTCAGAGACGACCGCCCGGCTGAACCGTGCCTGGATGGACGCCTTTTGCCGGATCGCCGGGCGGGATCAGCCGCTCTTGCCCTTTGTCCTGTGGCAAAGCGGGCTAACCCAGCATGAACTTGGCTTTCCCCTGACCGACATCATCGACTGGCCGATGTTCGGCAGGAAGGGGCGGATCCGGTTTCAGGAAAGCGGCATCGTGCCCGAAGGATGGGACGCGCCGTCACCCGACATGCAACCCGGGGACGGTGCCGATTAGTGCCGCTCATGCTGAACCGGAGAAGGGGCTTGGATTGCCGGCGATAAGGCACTATCCACCGCTCACGCCGCCTTCCGTGATTCGTCCCGGGGGAAGGCCAGCTTTGTCCGAGACGGTGGGTGGCGCGCACGTGCCTTAATCTCCTGCCCGAGATGGGGTTCAAAAGAGGTCGCCGGTTGCTCCGGTGAAGGCTCTGGGACTGCATCGTGGACCCGAACGCATGGGACGCAAGCCCCAGGCGAAACATGAGCCGGGGGGAACTCCCCCCACACTTGGAGTGAAACTGTGGATAGAGCCCAGAAAGAGAAATTGGTCGAGGAACTCGGCCAGATCTTCGAAAGCTCTGGCGTCGTGGTGGTTGCCCGCTACGAAGGCATGACGGTTGCCCAGATGCAGGACCTGCGCGCAAAGATGCGTGACGCGGGCGGGTCCGTGCGCGTCGCCAAGAACAAGCTCGCCAAGATCGCCCTCGAGGGCAAGCCCTGCGCAAGCATCGGCGCGCTCCTCACGGGCATGACCGTGATTTCCTATTCCGAAGATCCCGTGGCAGCCGCCAAGGTGATCGACGCCTACGCCAGGACGAACGACAAGCTCGTCGTTCTGGGCGGGGCGATGGGGAACGCGGCACTCGACCCGGCCGGGGTCAAGGCTGTTGCATCCATGCCGTCGCGCGAGGAGCTCATCGCTTCCGTCGTGGCCTGCATCGGTGCGCCCGCCGCAAACCTGGCCGGAGCGATCGGCGCGCCGGCGGCGAATATCGCGTCCATCCTTTCGACCATCGAAGAGAAGGCCGCATAACGCACCTCATCCCCTCGTGGGGCGCCCGACACGTGATCGGACCCCGACGTTGGAAACACCCTAACCCTACGGAAAGAAAACCGAAATGGCTGACCTGAACAAACTCGCCGAAGAGATCGTTGGTCTGACCCTCCTGCAGGCGCAGGAACTGAAGACCATCCTCAAGGACAAGTACGGCATCGAGCCCGCCGCCGGCGGCGCGGGGATGATGGCCGGCCCTGTCGGCGGCGGTGCCGCCGCCCCGGCCGAAGAAGAGAAGACCGAATTCGACGTGGTGCTGAAGGATGCCGGCGCCAAGAAGATCGAGGTCATCAAGGAAGTCCGCGCCATCACCGGGCTGGGCCTCAAGGAAGCCAAGGACCTCGTCGAGGCCGGCGGCAAGGTCAAGGAAGGCGCCTCCAAGGCCGATGCCGAGGCGATCAAGAAGAAGCTCGAGGACGCCGGCGCCAAGGTCGAAC
>JBEIDZ010000060.1:0-10382 GCA_040383215.1 Paracoccaceae bacterium
ATGGCCGAACGGGTCGCCCGCACCAAGGCCAGGGGCTTTTTCGTCGATGCCGGCTGCCATCCCCAGACGGTCGCTGTGATCCGCACCCGCGCCCTGCCGCTCGGGATCCAGGTGATCGTCGGCGATCCCGCGACGCTCGACCCCGACCGGGTCTTCGGTGCGATCTTCCAGTATCCCGGCACCTATGGCGACGTGCGCGATTTCAGCGATCTCATCGCCCGGCTGCATGCGGCCAAGGCTGTGGCCATCGTCGCGACCGACCTCCTCGCACTGACCATGCTCAAGGAACCCGGCGCGATGGGCGCCGACATCGCCATCGGCTCCTCGCAGCGCTTCGGCGTGCCGATGGGCTATGGCGGCCCGCATGCCGCCTTCATGGCCTGCCGCGACGACATGAAGCGCGCCATGCCCGGGCGCATCGTCGGCGTCTCGGTCGACGCGCGCGGCAACAAGGCCTATCGCCTCTCGCTGCAGACGCGCGAACAGCACATCCGCCGCGAAAAGGCGACAAGCAACGTCTGCACCGCGCAGGCGCTCCTCGCTGTCATGGCCTCCTTCTATGCCGTCTTCCACGGTCCCAAGGGGCTGCGCGCGATTGCCGAACGCGTGCATTTCCTGACCTGCCGCCTGGCCAAGGCGCTCAAGGTCGCGGGCGCCAAGGTCGCACCCGACGCCTTCTTCGACACGATCACGGTCGAGGTCGGCGTGGGTCAGGCCGGCATCCTGGCCGCCGCACGCGCCGAAGGCGTGAACCTGCGCCGGATCGGGCATACCCATGTCGGCATCTCGCTGGACGAAACGACGGACGAACGCGTGCTGATGCGCGTCCTGCGCGCCTTCGGCATCCATGCGGTCCCGCCGCACCGCGCCGATCTCGGCTTTCCCGCGGCGATGCTGCGGCAAAGCGACTACCTCACCCATCCGGTCTTTCACATGAACCGGGCGGAATCCGAAATGATGCGCTACATGCGCCGCCTCTCGGACCGCGACCTGGCACTCGACCGGGCGATGATTCCGCTCGGCTCCTGCACGATGAAGCTCAACGCCGCGGCCGAGATGATGCCGCTGACCTGGCCCGAATTCGGCGCGCTGCATCCCTTCTGCCCGCCCGACCAGGCCGCCGGCTACCGCGAAGCGATCGACGATCTGGCCGAAAAGCTCTGCCAGATCACGGGTTATGATGCGTTCTCGATGCAGCCCAACTCCGGCGCGCAGGGCGAATATGCGGGCCTCCTGACAATCCAGGCCTGGCACCGGGCGCGGGACGAAGGGCATAGGCGGGTCTGCCTGATCCCGGTCTCGGCCCATGGCACCAACCCCGCCAGCGCCCAGATGGCCGGGATGGAGGTCGTCGTCGTCACCTCCGCGCCGAACGGCGACGTCGATCTCGACGACTTCCGCGCCAAGGCGGCGGCCGCCGGCGACAACCTCGCCGCCTGCATGATCACCTATCCCTCGACCCATGGCGTCTTCGAGGAACCGGTGCGCGAGATCTGCCGCCTCACCCATGACCACGGCGGGCAGGTCTATCTCGACGGGGCGAACATGAACGCGCTCGTCGGTCTGGTGAAACCCGGCGAAATCGGTGCGGATGTAAGCCACCTCAACCTGCACAAGACCTTCGCCATCCCCCATGGCGGCGGCGGCCCGGGCATGGGGCCGATCGGGGTCAAGGCACATCTCGCCCCCCATCTGCCCGGCCATCCCGAAACCGGCGGCGCAGAAGGTCCGGTCTCCGCCGCGCCCTATGGCTCGGCCTCGATCCTCCTGATCTCATGGGCCTATTGCCTCCTGATGGGCGGCGCCGGCCTGACCCAGGCCACGCGGGTCGCGATCCTGAACGCCAACTACATCGCCGCGCGCCTGCGCGGGGCCTATCCGATCCTCTTCATGGGCAACCGCGGACGGGTCGCGCATGAATGCATCCTCGACACCCGCCCCTTCGCCGAGGCCGGCGTCACCGTCGACGACATCGCCAAGCGGCTGATCGACAACGGCTTTCACGCCCCCACCATGAGCTGGCCGGTCGCCGGCACGCTGATGGTCGAGCCGACCGAGAGCGAAACCCGGGCCGAGATCGACCGCTTCATCACGGCGCTCCTCGCCATCCGCGCCGAGATTGCAGAGGTCGAGGCCGGCCGCGTCGCGATCGCCGATTCGCCCCTGCGCCACGCGCCCCATACGGTCGAGGACCTCGTGGCCGACTGGACGCGCCCCTATCCGCGCGAACAGGGCTGCTTTCCCCCCGGTGCCTTCCGGGTGGACAAGTACTGGCCCCCGGTCGGCCGCGTCGACAACGTCTTTGGCGACCGCAACCTCGTCTGCATCTGCCCGCCCGTCGAATCCTACGCCCAGGCGGCCGAATAGGGGCTCTGCCCCTCGCCGCTTGCGCGGCTCACCCCGGGATATTTGGGGACAAAAAATGGGGGATCGGGGGGGTGAGCCTCCCCGACTGTCTCAGAGGCGGATCGTGACCACGTCCGCCCCCCGCGCGGCCAGCGCGATGCGCCCCTCGCACAGGAGGAGCGCATCATTGCCGAAAATCTCGCGCCGCCAGCCCCGCAGCGCCTGAAGATCGCGGCTGCCCGCCGCAATGGCGTCAAGCTCGGCCGCGGTCGCGATCAGCTTCTGCGCCACCCCCTCGGCATCGGCCCGCGCCTTCAGGAGCACGCGCAAGAGGTCGGCCAGCGCCGGGTTCACCGGGGCGCGGTCATCCTCGGCCGTCACGCGCGGCATATCCTCGGGCCGCGTCTCGAGCCCGCGCTTCACCGCGTCCAGGATACCTTCCGCGATCTCGCCCCGCCGCCCCTCGCGCAGCAAGAGCCGCGACTTGCCCAGATCGGCCTCCGACTGCGGTTTGAGCGAGGCCAGCTCGACCAGCGCGTCGTCCTTGAAGACGCGCGACCGGGGGATGTCCCGGCTCTGCGCATGTTCCTCGCGAAACCGCGCAAGCTCGCGCACGACGGACAGGAACCGCCCCGATCCGCTGCGGGTCTTGACCTTCTCCCAGGCATCGGCGGGATCGGTGCGATAAGTCGCAGGGTCGTTCAGGACCGCCATTTCCTCGGCCACCCAGGAGGCTCGCCCGCTGCGCGCAAGCCTCTGCGACAGATGTTCGTAGATCTGGCGCAGATGGGTGACATCGGCCAGCGCATAGGTCAGCTGCTCCTCGCTCAGCGGCCGGCGCGACCAGTCGGTGAAGCGCGATGACTTGTCGATCTCGGCCTTCGCGATCTTGCGCGCCAGCGTGTCATAGGCCACCTGCTCGCCAAAGCCGCAAACCATCGCGGCGACCTGCGTGTCGAACAGCGGCGCGGGAATGACGCCAGCCTCGACCTGAAAGATTTCAAGGTCCTGCCGGGCGGCATGAAACACCTTCACCACCGCATCGTTGCGGAAAAGGTCGTAGACCGGCGACAGGTCGAGCCCCGGTGCCAGCGTGTCCACCGCCACGGCGCTCTCGGGCCCGCCGCCCGGATGGGCGATCTGCAACAGGCAAAGCCGCGCGTAATAGGTCCGCTCGCGCAGGAATTCGGTGTCCACCGTCACGAAGGGATGCGCGGCGGCCCGGCTGCAGAAGCCCGCCAGCGCCTCGGTCGTGGTGATCAGGCTCATCGCAGGCCTCCTCTCGCGGGCTCAGCCACCCCGGCTGCGAACAGGCGCCGGGCAGCGGTGCGCATCCGGCTAGCCGGGCGACAACGCGGGATGCGGCGGCACCGCGGCCCGTTCGGGCCAGTCATGCCGGGCGTCCTGCGCCAGCACCGGGGCGGCCCGCACGAGCATCGCGGTGTTGCGCGCCAGCACATCGGCGATGGCCTGCACCTGCCCCGCCGGCGCGCCTTCGCGGGTGACCAGCAGGGCCTCGACCCCGAAGGTCGCAACCTCCGCCGCCAGTTCGGGATAGATACCCGCCGGCAGCACGATCCTCTCGTAAAGCCCCAGATCGCCGATCGCCCCTGCCGAGGGGCTGCTGCCCAGGGGCAGGATCGCCGCGCCGCATTCGGCCAGCGCGCGGCCGACGTTGCGGTCGGGATTGCCGACGATCAGCACCACCGCGTCAAGCCTGTCGGCACAGAACTCGTCCACCGCCGCCGATGCGGGCAATTCGCTCACCTCGGCGAAATCGAAGATACCGAGCCCGAGCCCGGCGAGGATCCGCTCGAGACTCGCCCGGCGCCCCGAGGATTGCGGGCCCACATCGACGCGCCGGCCGACAAGATCGGCAATATCCCCGACCCCCGAATCGGCATGGACGAGTACGATGATCGCCTCCTGGTAAAGCGTTGCCACGCCGCGCAGGTCCTCGAAGGGTCCCATCCGGGCGAAACCTCCGGTGCCGCCCCGTGCGGCCACCATCGTGTCGGACTGCACGATGGCGAATTCCACGTCGTTCAGCCGCAAAGCAGTCATGTTGTAGACCGAACCGGGGGTCGATTCGGGCGAACAGCGCATCGCCCCGACATGACGCCGGTTCACCTCGCGGCAGATCGCGCGGGCGGCCGCGAAATAATTCCCGCTGATATCGCCCCCCGCCAGGGTGAAGAACCCCAACGTCCCACTTTCCTGCGCCCGCAGGGGCAGAGACGAAAGGCCAAGCATCGCGGCAATCAGCAGGACAAGGAAGGCACGCAAGATCAGATCCGTCCCCGAAGGTGAATACCGACAAGAAAGTCGCAATTCGGACCCGGACGCAAGTGCCCCGACCTTGATTTGCCGAAGGCAGGGTGATTTGTCTGCGCTTATGTCCCGCAGAACGCAGCGGGACCGCCGTCCGGAAGGCCCGTTCCACCGATGCCCGAGTTCGTCTTCAACATCCCCCGCGAACAGCTAGCCCTCTATTTCGGGATCGGGGCGCTGCTCGTCGTCCTTCTCGGCCTCCTCTTCGTCAAGCCGATCCTGCGGCTCCTGATCGGCGGCGACGCCTCGACGAATGAAACCATCGGCCTGGCCACGGGGGGCTTCAGCCTGTTCTACGGCCTGCTTCTCGGCCTTCTGACCGTCGCGGCCTATGAAAACCGCGAACGCACACAGAACGCGATCCTGAACGAGGCATCGGCCATCGGCGCGATCTATTCGACCGTCGGCTCCTATCCCGAACCCTACCGGTCAGACCTGCGCGAGCTTCTGCGCGACTATGTCCAGTTCACCATCCACCGCGACTGGCCCGCCCATGCCCGGGGCGAAATCACCCCGGGCGGCGTCAACCGGATGACCGCGTTCGGCCAGTGGCTTGCGCGGTTCGAACCGAAGGGCCCCTCTCAGGAAGTGCTCCACCAGGCCGCCATCAATTCCTTCGAAACGCTCAAGAGCGCGCGCCAGATGCGGCTCAACGGCGTGGCGACCCGCATCCCCTCGGTGCTCTGGTATGCCGTCATGGTCGGCGCGATCGCGACCCTCCTGCAACTGCTGATGATCCGGGCCCGCCCGCTTACCCATCTGGTGCTGGGCACGATCTCGGTCTTCTTCCTCGGCGTGGTGATCTTCGTCATCATCGCGCTCGACGCCCCGCTCTACGGCACCGAGGCGCTGCCCCCCGACCCCTATATCGCGCTCTGGTCCCAGCAGATGGCCTGGGACGAGCCGAGACCCTGACCCGAGGACGCAGTTTCATGGCGAGTTTCAGCGTACGCGAGACCGACGGGATGCGGCAGGTCGTCATGGGCCTGAACGACGAAACCGTCCGCGCCCGCCGCGGCGCGCTCCAGACACTGCGGGGCGAAGTCACCGTCTTTCCCCGCCTGCCTGGCCCTGTCGAATTCTTCAGGTCGCTGTTCAATGACGAAGCCCGCATCCGCCCCGAATACCGGGGCAAGGGGACTGTCCTGCTCCAGCCTTCGCTGGCCGGCTACCATCTGATGGACATCCCCGAAAACGAATCATGGATCCTCGAACCCGGGGTCTACTGGGCCTCCGAAGGCGATGTTCGCCTGGGGCTTGCCCGTGATCCGATCTGGACATCGTTCTTCATCGGCGACGGTCTTTTCAACTGGAAGACCCGTGTGACCGGCCCGGGACAGGTGGCCCTGCATACGCCCGGTCCGGTCGAAACCGTCGACATCACGGACAGCGTGTTCAAGGCGCAGGGCAGGATCATTCTCGGCCGCACCTCCGGGCTGCGTTACACAACGGAAAGGGCGGCCCGCTTTCCCCGGAACCTGATCTCGGGCCAGCGCAGGCTCCGCGTGCTTCGCGGAACAGGGCGCGTGCTCGTCTGCTTCTCGCCGCACTGGAATGAACATCTCTACAAGCTGATGACGGGACGCACCGTCGAACGGTCGCTGTTCGAATAGCCCGCTCAGCCCTCAAGGTGGAGCGGTTCATGATCGCCACCGGCAAAGCGGCGCAGGACCGCCGGATAGAGCCTGTGTTCAACCGGAAGCAGCCGCGCAGCGAGTGACTCAGGCGTGTCCCCCGGCAGGACCGGGATGCGCGCGGTGCCAAGGATCGGCCCCTCGTCCAGGGCAGCGGTGACCAGATGGACAGTGCAGCCATGTTCCGCATCACCGGCTGCCAGAACACGGTCATGGGTCCGCAGGCCGCGGTGCCGTGGCAGCAGCGATGGATGGATGTTCAGCATGCGCCCGGTCCAGCCCGCGACAAAACCGGGCGACAGGACATGCATGAACCCCGCAAGGCAGATCACGTCCGGCGCCACGGGCGCGATCGCAGCCTCTAGCGCCGCCTCGAAACCCTTGCGGTCAGCACCAAAGCCGCGCCGGTCCACCACCGCTGTCGGTAGCCCCATCGCAGCCGCCCGGCCAAGCCCCGCTGCCCCGGGGTCAGACGACAGGACCAGCACGGGACGCGCCGGATGATCGCCCGTCATGCTCCGGACCAGCGCCACCATGTTTGACCCGGCCCCCGAGATCAGGATCGCGACACGCACCGGCCCACGCGGCACGCCCGACGCAGCCTCAGAGGATGCGGCCCGCATAGCGCACGCCCTGCCCGGGACTCACCTCGCCCAGCGGGATCACCGTCTCCCCCATCCCGCCCAGAAGCGCGGCGATCTCGCCGGCCCTGTCGGGGGCCACAATCAGCACAACCCCGATCCCGGCATTGAAGGTCTTGAGGAGTTCGTGCTCGCCGAAGCCACCCTTGGCCGCAAGCCAGGAAAAGACCCCCGGCAGGTGCCAGCGGCCCAGATCGATCCGGGCCGACAGCCCGTCCGGCAAGATACGGGGCAGGTTCTCGGTCAGCCCGCCGCCGGTGATATGGGCAACCCCGCGGACGCCCCCCGCCCGGATCGCGGCAAGCACCGGCCTGACATAAAGCCGGGTCGGCTGCAAAAGCGCCGCGCCAAGCGTTCCCTGACCGAAGGGCGAAGGATCACCCCAGCCAAGCCCCTCGGCTGCCACGATGGCACGCACCAGCGAAAAACCGTTTGAATGCACCCCGTCCGAGGCCAGACCAAGGATCGCATCCCCCTCGGCCACCCCGCGCGGCAGGTCCTGCCCACGCTCCATCGCGCCCAGGGCAAATCCTGCCAGGTCGAAATCCCCGGCGCCGTACATCCCGGGCATCTCGGCGGTCTCTCCCCCCGCGAGGACACATCCCGCAGCCGCGCAACCCCTCGCGATCCCGCCGATGATCCGCGCAGCCTCATCGACATGCAGTTGCCCGGTTGCAAAATAGTCAAGGAAAAGAAGCGGTTCCGCCCCCTGGCAGACCAGATCGTTGACACACATCGCAACCAGGTCGATCCCGATCGTGTCGACCATCCCCGTTTCGATGGCGATGCGGAGCTTGGTGCCCACCCCGTCCGTCGCGGCAACAAGGATCGGATCGGCAAATCCTGCCGCCCGCAGATCGAACAGTGCGCCGAACCCCCCAAGGCCGCCCATGCTCCCCGCCCGTGCGGTCCGCGCCGCCATCGGCGCGATCCGCCCGACCAGTGCATTGCCGGCGTCGATATCCACCCCGGCCGCAGCATAGGTGATGCCCTTCATCTCGCTTCTCCGGGTGCTCGGGTCATGGCGCCCGCGATAGCGCAAGCTGTCACGTCTGGCCAGCCGCAACTTGACCCGCGGCGGGGCCTCTGGCAGGACCAGTCGGGGGGTCGGTAGCTCAATGGTTAGAGCGGAGCGCTCATAACGCTTTGGCTGGGGGTTCGAGTCCCTCCCGACCTACCACGCCCATCCGTCGCACGGCGCGGCGCCAGCCGTAATCGGGCCGGACTGCAGGCTCCGACAGTCCAGACCTGCCCCCGCCGCAACATGATCATGGGCTGAGCATGTTGCGCTGCCGCGATGCCCTGGATGCAAGATCATAATTGCTCCTCCCCGCCGGCCTCGGTTTCTGCGACGGTCCATCCATGAACGACTGGACCATCGAATACATCAAACACGTCCTCGAAGTGCGGGACTGGTCAGCCAACAAGCTGGCCACCATGGCCGGACTGGCGTCCTCGACCATCGCGCGTCCGTTGCGCGAACAGGGGCGACTTGACTATCGCCTCTCGCGGCTCACGATCCAGAAGATCGCAAAAGCCAGCGGAATCGACCCCACGCCCTTCGTGCCCAGCGGCATGTTCGAAGAAGCAGGAAGCTACGTTCCATCGACCCGGATGGGACGGATCCTCGCCGAACTCGACGGGGAAAAGCCCGGACCAACGCTCCAGCCCGCGAACGAAATCAAGATCGCGGTCGTGGGCAACCTGGCCCAGATCGTGGCCACCGTCGACCGCGCGGGACTCGCACGCCTGCGTGCCAAGCTGGACGCAATCGAATCAATGCTCGACGATTAGCAACGGCTGATCAAGCAATCTTGATCACTATTGACCGAGCTTTCGTGCTCTTATGACCGCCACGCAAACTTCCCCGGGGATCGTGGCGACATGTCTGACCTGCCCAAGCTGCGCGCAGCGGCCACGAAGGCCGAAACCGCTTTCGAAGCGGCGCTCATCGCCCATTACGGGCAGGATGCGGTCGGCTATGCCCGGTTTTTTTCGCCTTGCGACATGCCGCGCAACGTTGCCTGGCTCGCCACCCGTCACCGGGTCGCAACGGATCGCCTGATGCAGGCGCTGCGCGCCCCGGACCGGGACAGGCCCTGATCGGCCCCTTCACGCAACCGATCAAGTCTGCGCCTGTGGCGTGGGCGCGGGCAAACCCGCAGACTTCCCCCCGACCGGACGCGAGACATCGAGACGATCATCGCCGTCCCGCAGATCCCGATCGGCGGCTGACCCGTGGCGGGCGGTCCGGTCCCGGCGATGATCGCCATCCGCACCGCCGGCGCACTGGGCAAGCTCTTAGCCGGGCTTGCCGGGAATGTGGGCCTCAGACCCGCCTCAAGGCTGCAATCCGCCGACCCCACGCGAAGCCGGCGAATGTTCTCCCGCGTCATGCCGCATGTCGCGCGTGGTTCGACAGGATTCCAGTTGATTCATGTCACGGATCAGGCAGAAGGCGATATGATGCCCCTGTCAGCCATCCAGACAAAGGTCGATCTTGCAGCTGCCCGACGGTTCGGTCGATAATCTGCCAGAATTCATGTCGGCCATCGAAGGGGCTCGTTCCCGTCTGCTTGCGCAAGGACAGCGGGAGTGGAAAGACTGGGTTTCCACATCCCCTGCACTCCTGGCGTGGCGCTCCTTCCTTCGCGCAGATCCCTGTACAGACCGCGCCCTGACGAAACCGCGTGGGTTTCCCGGCGATGCAGTGGTCATGGACTTTGCATACCGCCATCCTTCAATTTCGGATCATCTTCGAAAAGCGGGGGGGCTGGGAAATCTGATCTATCATTTCACTTCGGGTGCGCCACAGTCAGAAAGCGCCCGTATGCGCCGGGACCGAATTGCGCAAGAGATTGCTGGGATAGTGCGTTCGAACGGGTCAAGGACCATCAAGGTCGTCAGCGTTGCGGCAGGCCATGCAAGGGAACTCGAGCTTTCGGCTGACCGTTGCAGTCCCGATGAAGTCTCCCGGCTTGATTTCATCGCGATTGACAGTGATTTGGCATCGGGAGAGGCAATAAAGTCCTATGCCGGATCATTTCGCATTTCGATTGTCGGAAGGAATGTCTTTCGAGTCGGAGCATCTGATCGCGCATGGAATGCAGATTTTGCCTACTCCATGGGCCTGTTTGACTATCTTGATGACCGCTTTGCACAGAGACTGCTGGAACGGATGGCAGGCTTCGTGGCGCCCGGCGGGAACCTCCTTGTCGGCAACCTCTGTGATACACCCTCGAACCTGGGTTACTGCGAAGCCGTCATGGATTGGTGAATGATCCCAAGAAACGAAAGTTCAATGCTCGCCTTGGCAGACGGAATTCGGAAGAATCGGCCGAATTGCACCATCGAACTGGAAAAGCTGGGTGACTTTTACTTTCTGCGGATTGGTCTGGTCGATTAGCTTTCCCTGCGCGGTCTGAGGTGC
>JBEIDZ010000061.1:0-10365 GCA_040383215.1 Paracoccaceae bacterium
ACAATGCCATGGTCAGCCAGCGCGGGATCATCAACCTGATCCATACCGATGCCCAGCGCGACGCCTTCACCCGGCGCGGCAATGCGATGATCATGAACGGCGCGGATGCCGAACTGCTGGACCGCGACCAGGTGCGCCGGATGTATCCGTTCCTGAACTTCGACAATGCCCGCTTTCCGATCAAGGGCGCGCTGATGCAGCGCCGCGGCGGCACGGTGCGGCATGATGCGGTGGCCTGGGGCTATGCCCGCGGGGCCGATGCGCGCGGCGTCGACCTGATCCAGAACTGCGAGGTCACCGGCATGCGGATCGAGGGCGGCCGCATCCTTGGGGTCGAAACGACGCGCGGCTTCATCGGCGCCCGGAAGGTCGGCGTGGCGGTCGCGGGGTCCTCCTCCCGGGTGATGGCCCAAGCGGGTCTGCGGCTGCCGATCGAAAGCCACGTCCTGCAGGCCTTCGTGTCTGAAGGGCTCAAGCCCTTCATCGACGGGGTGATGACCTTCGGTGCGGGGCATTTCTATGTCAGCCAGTCCGACAAGGGCGGGCTGGTCTTCGGCGGCGACATCGACGGCTACAATTCCTATGCCCAGCGCGGCAACCTGCCCGTGATCGAGGATGTCGCCGAAGGCGGCATGGCGCTCATGCCGGCCATCGGCAGGGCGCGGCTTCTGCGCACCTGGGGCGGCATCATGGACATGTCGATGGACGGAAGCCCGATCATCGACCGCACCGCTGTCGAGGGGCTCTATTTCAACGGCGGATGGTGCTATGGCGGCTTCAAGGCCACGCCGGCAAGCGGCTGGTGCTTTGCGCACCTGCTGGCAAAGGACGAACCCCACCCGACCGCGCGGGCCTACCGTTTCGACCGATTCCTCAAGGGGCTCATGATCGACGAAAAGGGTCAGGGCGCGACCCCGAACCTGCATTGAGGCGGAAGAATGAACGCTCGGCGCCATATCCCCGCACCGGCCCCGACCCGCACCTTGCCCGTCGCGGCACAGGCAATGACCGCCGTCATGGCCCGCGGGCGCAGGACAGGACCCGCAAGATGATCATCGACCACCCCATCCTCGGACCGCGGGACGCGCAGGAATTCGTCTATCTGGGCGATGCCGTGCTGATGGCACGTCCCGATGGCATGGCCGCCGGGATCGAGGCTTTCCACGACTGGCTCTACATCCGCGACAACCCGGCCGGACTGCACCGGGAACTCTGGTACCATGAACAAGGTGACCGGTCCTGGCTGGTCGTCACCCGCAACACGGTGACACACGAGATCACGAAGGTCGAACTGGCCCGCGACGTGGCGCTGGCGATGGGGCGCGCAAGATGAGCCAGACCAACAGGATCGCCGGCGGCCAGATCGACCGGAGCCGCCGCCTGCGCTTCACCTTCGACGGGCTGACCTGCGAAGGCCACCCCGGTGATACCCTCGCTTCGGCGCTGCTGGCCAACGGTGTCCGGCTGATGGGCCGCAGCTTCAAGTACCACCGTCCGCGCGGGCCCCTGTCGGCCGGGTCGGAGGAGCCCAACGCCCTGGTGCAACTGCGCCGCGGCGCGCGGCAGGAGCCGAACACGCGGGCGACCGTGGTCGAGCTTTTTGACGGGCTCGAGGCGACGAGCCAGAACGCCTGGCCGGCGCTGAAGCTCGACCTTCTGGCGGTGAACGACCGGCTGAATGCCTTCTTCACCGCAGGTTTCTACTACAAGACCTTCATGTGGCCCGCCTCCTTCTGGGAGAAGCTTTACGAACCGGTCATCCGCCGGGCCGCGGGGCTGGGCCGGCTGACCCGGGAAGAAGACCCCGACGTCTATGACAAGGGTTTCCGCCATTGCGACCTGCTGGTCATCGGGGCGGGACCCGCCGGGCTGATGGCCGCCTTGACCGCGGGCCGGGCGGGGGCGCGGGTGATCCTTGCGGACGAGGATTTCCGGCCGGGTGGGCGTCTCAATGCCGAAACGCTGACCGTGGGCGAAGTGCCGGGGGCGGACTGGGCGGCAGGTGTCGCCGCAGAACTTGCCACGCTGCCGAATGTCCGCCTGATGACGCGGACGACAGTGATCGGCGCCTTCGACCACGGCATCTATGGCGCAGTGGAACGTGTGGGCGACCACCTTCCCGTCCCCGACCCGGACAAGCCGCGGCAAATCCTGTGGCGCATTTATGCCCGCCGGACGATTCTCGCCGGCGGCGCGACGGAACGCCCGATCGCCTTCGAGAACAACGACCGCCCGGGCATCATGCTGGCGGGGGCCTTGCGGGCCTATGCCAACCGCTGGGGCGTGGCCGCGGGCGACCGTGTGGCGGTCTTCACCACCAACGAGGACGGGCTGCGCACAGCGACCGACCTGCAGGCCCGGGGGGTGGATGTCGCCGCCGTCATCGATGCGCGCGACGGCGGCACGCTGCTGCCCGGGATCCGCCACCTCAAGGGCGCCGAGGTGAGCGACACGCGGGGGCGGCTGGGGCTGACCTCGGTCACGATCCGCCATGCGAACGGCAAGAGCGAAGTGCTGCATGTCTCGGCACTCGGCGTCTCGGGCGGCTGGAACCCGAATGTCAACATCGCCTCGCACCATCGCGCGAAACCGGTCTGGGACGAGGCGATCCAGTCCTTCGTCCCCGGGGCGGGCGGGCCGCCGGGCCTTTCTGCCGCGGGGGCGGCGGCAGGCGCGATGTCCACCCACGCCGCACTTGCCACCGGACAGGCGCAGGCCATCGCCGCGCTCGCCGGGCTTGGCCTCACCGCAAGGGCCGATACCCTGCCCGCCGCCGAAGACGCGCCGGTCTCGATCCGGTCGCTCTGGCATGTCGGGGGCGGCAAGGGCCGCGCCTGGATCGACCAGCAGAACGACGTGACCGTCAAGGACGTGAAGCTCGCCCATCAGGAGAATTTCACGTCAGTCGAGCACATGAAGCGCTACACCACGCTTGGCATGGCGACCGACCAGGGCAAGACGGGCAACGTTCTGGGCATCGCCCTGATGGCCGGGCTGACCGGGCAGACCATCGCCGAAACCGGGACCACCGTCTATCGCCCGCCCTATACGCCGGTTGCCATCGGTGCGCTGGCCGGGCGATCGCGCGGGAAGGAGTTCAAGCCCTTCCGCCTGACGCCAAGCCATGTCTGGGCCGAGGAACAGGGGGCGGTCTTTGTCGAGGTCGGCATGTGGCTGCGCACGCAATGGCTGCCGCAGCCGGGTGAAACGCACTGGCGCCAGAGCGTGGACCGAGAGGTGCTGGCCACCCGCAGGTCGGTCGGGATCTGCGACGTCACCACGCTCGGCAAGATCGACATCCAGGGCACGGATGCCGCTGCCTTCCTTGACCGCGTCTATTGCAACACCTTCTCCACCCTGCCCGTGGGCAAGTGCCGTTACGGCCTGATGCTGCGCGAAGACGGCGTTGTCTTCGACGACGGCACGACCGCCCGGTTGGGCGAACACGAATACGTCATGACCACCACCACGGCGAATGCCGTCGCCGTGTTCCGGCATCTCGAATTCTGCCGGCAGGTGCTCTGGCCGGGGCTCGACGTGCAGCTGATCTCCACGACCGAGGCCTGGGCGCAGTTTTCGGTCGCCGGACCCAACGCGCGCCGGCTGCTCGAAAAGATCGTCGACCAGGACATTTCGGATGCGGCCTTCCCCTACATGGCGGCGGGGCATGTCACGATCGGCGGGCTCAGGGCGCGGCTTTTCCGCATCTCCTTCTCGGGCGAGCTTGCCTATGAGATCGCGGTTCCGGCACGCTATGGCGATGCGCTGATCCGGCGTCTGGTGGCCGAGGGCCGCGACTTCGACGCGGTGGTCTACGGCACCGAGGCGCTGGGCGTCATGCGGGTGGAAAAGGGCCATGTCGCGGGTAACGAACTGAACGGCCAGTCGACCGCGCTGAACATGGGTCTGGGCAAGATGGTATCGCGCAAGAAGGACGCGATCGGCGTCGTCCTCTCGGGCCGCGAAGGCATGACGGACCCGGAAGGCTACCGGCTGGTGGGGGTCAGGCCCGTCGATCCCGGGCAGGGGCTGACGGCCGGAAGCCATCTTCTGGAGATCGGAGCCGAACCGGTGATCGCCAATGACGGCGGCTGGCTGACCTCAAAGGTCCATTCCCCGCATCTCGGGCACGACATCGCGCTGGCCTATCTCAGGGGCGGCGACCGCCGCATCGGCACGCGGATGCGGGCGGTCAACCTGCTCGCAACGCCCATGACCGATACCGAGGTCGAGATCGTCTCCCCCCATTTCATCGACCCGGAAGGAGAGCGTCTCCGTGGCTGAGCCCCTGCATGCCCTTACCCCGCTGGGCCACAGGGTCCCGCAGGTTCACGAAACCGGCCCCTTCCGCATCGCTGAACGGTTCGACGTGGCGCTGGCCTCGCTCGCCATCCGGGCGGGTCGGGAGGCGGAAATGAGGGCCGCCGCCAAGACCGCAGGCGTGCCGCTGCCAGACCCGGCGCGGGCGCGCCCGGGCGACCCCTTCGGCGCCTTCTGGGTGGCGCCCGGCATGTGGTTCGTGGAGGCCTCCTTCGCCACGCACGAAGACATCGTGGCAGCGCTGAAGCCCGCCTTCGGCTCTTCCGCCTCGGTCACCGAACAGACCGATGCCTGGGTCCGCTTCGACCTGACGTCAAGTGACCTCGCGCCGTGGCTGGAGCGGCTTTCGAACGTCGACTGGCCGGCAGCCCCCGACGGCTTTGCCACGCGCACGGTGATCGAACATCTGGGATGTTACCTCATCCGGCGGTCGGCGGACGAGGCGACGCTCTATGGTCCGCGATCCTCGGCCAGAAGTCTCCTTCACGCGCTGGACGTGGCGGCAAAGTCGGCAGCCTGAACCGGAGGTTGTGGCCGGCCGAGTTTCCTGTTAGGAAAATCCGGCAGGGTTTTCCTGTCAGGTAGAATGCCATGGACGACATCCCGCCCCCTGCCCTCCCGCGCGGCAAGCCCGGCTTCAGCCAGGACCCGCACCGGGTGCGCGAGGTGGCCGAACGCAATCTCGAAGCCGCCATCGGCCGCGAGGTCCGCAACTTCCGCCGCCAGCAGGGCATGACGGTGGCAGACCTTGCCGCCGTCACGGGCCTGTCGATCGGGATGCTCTCGAAGATCGAGAACGGCAATACGTCGCCCTCGCTCACCACGCTCCAGGTCCTCAGCCACGCCTTTTCCGTGCCGGTGACCGCTTTCTTCAAGAGCTACGAGGAGAAGCGTGAAGCCCAGCATGTCCGCGCCGGCGAACATATCGAAATCGAACGGCGCGGCACCCGGGCCGGCCATCAGTACAACCTGCTCGGCCATATCGGCTCGAATTCCTCGGGCGTCACGGTCGAGCCCTACATCATCACCCTGACGACCCAGAGCGATACCTTCCCCGCCTTCCAGCACGAGGGACTGGAGCTTCTTTACATGCTCGAAGGCGAAGTCGGTTACCGCCATGGCGACAAGGTCTATGACCTGAAGCCCGGAGACAGCCTGTTCTTCGACGCCGACGCGCCGCACGGGCCGGAACTGCTTGTCAGGCTGCCGGCACGCTACCTTTCGGTCATCGCCTACCCGCAGGGCTGAGGCCGGGGAACGGCCAGCGAAGGGAATCTGCCCGGCGCCGTTCCGGCCCTGTTGATGGCCCACTTGTCATCGCGCCCGCCCTGATGCGGGACACGCCAGACGCCCGGTCGCACATTCGCAACCCCGTGCAGCCTGGCGCGCGCCTTCGATCAGAGCCGGACCTCGAGGTAGAGCGCCATGTCCTCGAGCGCGCCTTCGGCAAGCGGGCCGATCGCGCCCGCCGGCGCGGCAAGGCCGCCAGCGTCGGCAATCGCGATCTGGTGCGTCTTGACCGGGTTCGCCCCCAGCGCCGCCTCGCAGGCCTTGACGACGTAGTTCGGAAACTCCGGCACCGCCGTGAAGCCGCCAAGATTCTGGCCGTTCAGCACCACGGCAAAGGAGCCCGGAACAATCCCCGCCTTCACCTTCACGAGAAGCAGCGCCCGCGTGACCGTGACCGGCCGGCCGCGAAGCGGCTGGGGCAAGGCACGACTGTCGAGCACGAGATCCGCCGCAATGCCAAGCGGCAGCGTGGTCAACTGGTGGAACACGGAACCGAATTCCTGCCGCAGCCCCAGAAGGCGCGGCATCGGGTTGTCCCTGAGCGCCTTCGCCAGCGCCCCCGTCTGCGCCGTGTCGTCGGTTTCGACCCGGTCACGCAGCGCACCGTCGGTTTCGGCCTGGTACGAGACATGCAGCACCAGGTCCGAAATCGTGTCATAGTTGAACGGCCGGAACGTCTTGGGCAGCGCGATGCGCCATTCGCTGGCGACGGCGCCCGCACCCTCGAAAGGCAGGTAGCGCGCATCGGCGAAGGAAAAGTCGAACATCCCCCCGTCGTTCTGCGCAGTCGATGTCGCGATCTGCACCGTGTGGCGCAAGGGTGTCGCCACAAGGCCCGCAGCCCCGTCAAGACTCGGGTTCATCCGGATCTTGGCTCCCCTCAGCGTCAGCGTGACCGGAATGTTCACGAAGGGGCCGGTGACGCAGGCCAGGGTCAGTCGCACCGACCGGATGCGCCGCCTGTAGTGGCCGGGATAAAGCAGGTCGAAGGCCGCCTCGGGAATCGTGAAGCCGGCCTCGCCAGTCTGCCTGAGACGGAGCAGCGCGCCCGGATCGATCTGCATGAGCGAGAAGGGCTGCGAAATCTCGGGGCGGCGGAAGTTGCCCTCGAGGAACCGCTTCTCCATCTCGACAAGGTCGGCCGAAAGCCGTTCGGCCGCCAGAAGACCCGCGCGACTCGCATCCCAGTAGGTGGGCTGAAGCAGCGCTGCCGTGTCATCGGGGCGTTCGAACTGGTAGGCGGCCTGCGCGAGCCGGGCCATCGACATGGCCGCATTGAAGCTTTGCCGCGCCAGCCGCTGCAGTTCGCCCGCGAGCCAGGCAAAGAGGTCAAGGTTCGAGAAGCGCGTCTGCATCAGCGTCAGCACCTCTTCGGCATCCTCGATCGACCGCTGGTGCTGGACGAGCGCACGTTCGGCGATCTCGACCCGTATCCTTGCCGCCGCGACCTGCTTCTCGATCTGCTTGAGTTCCTCGTCGTCGAGCTTGACCTGGTGCTTCCAGCCCGCGCGGCGACGTTCGAAACCGGCTTCGAGCGCCACCGACTTGCCGCCGATGTCGAGCAGTTTTGCCGTGTCCGAAAAGACCTTGGACCAGCGTGCAGCCGAACTGCCCAGCTCCTGCCCGCCGTATTTCATCGCAAAGGGCGAGCCGAGCTGCGGGATCAGGTGCAGCACCCCGCCCGTCCCGGCAAGCAGCGCCGCCGCCCCATGGGACACACTCGAGCTATGCATCATGATCTGCTGCGCGCGTTCGAGCCAATTCAGGTCTTCGTCGACAAGGCCCTGGGTATAGCCGCGCCTGTAGGTCACCGCGGCCTGCCGCCGTTCCAGCTCCGACAGCGCCGTCTGCGCCAGTGCGAGTTCCTTTTCCCGCGTCCGGGTGACAAGCGCCAGCATGTCAGCCCCCTGCGACTGGCGCAGAAGCGCAAGCTCCTCCCCGTCGCGGCGTTCGATGGCGCCCTGCAGCCGTGACGCAAAACCCTGCGCCTGCGAGGCGTATTCGCGCGCCTTCGCAATCAGGTAACTGAAGCGGTAGGGTGGCAGGGCCCCCGACCCGGCCCCCAGCACGTCCGACAGTGACAGGCCCGCGGCCTTCGCCCGCACCAGCGCCATCGGGTCGATCTCGGGTGCAAAAAGGGCCAGGTCGACCCGTTCGCCGTCGATGTTGCGGCAATGATGTATCTTGAAAAGACGGTCCTCGACCCGGTCCCACAGCGCCAGCAGATCCTTGTTGCGCGGCACGCAGAAGACGGGGCTGATCTGGCGCACCAGTTCGTAGCCGATCTTGTCGGGGCGCATCTTGCCGATGTTCTTCCAGTTCTGGCCCTGACTGCCGGTCGTGACCTTGCCGTATCTCTCGGCCAGGGTCACGCTTTTCGCCCAGTCAAGCTGCCGGCCCGCGGCCCCCTGACTGCCGGCATGGCCCTGGACCTTGACCTGGTAGACTGCGCCGGCAAGGTCGGGCGAGGCGCTGACGTCCCTGGCCAGGGCGGTCACATCGTCCTTCAGCATCAGCTCGCTGTAGGTCCTCACCTCGGCTTCGATCAGGTCGCCGCCGGCCTTCTCGCGGGCGTCGGCGCCCGGTGCCGCGCCGAACCTGACCGTCTGCAGCTTCGTGTTGCGGCTTTCCGCCAGCACGATCGACGCAGCGCTGCAGGCGACATATCGGCGCATCTTCTTCTTGGTCGGAGCCCGCTTCCTGCGCTTGGCCAGCGTCCAGGTCTCGACCTCGATCAGGAAGTCCTGGCCGGCCTCCATCACGCCCGAGATGGTGGCAAAGTCGCGCGGGATGATCCCGCCTTCGCCGCAGGGGCCGGCATCGGTCGGGCGTGGGCCGAGAATCTGCTCGGCCATGTAGTAAAGCACCCGCGCCTCGTCCACGCTTTCCATCGTGAACTGCCGGAACAGCGAATCCGCCCAGTCGATCAGGTTCTGGACATAGCGCATCACCGCATTCTTCTGGAAAGCCGAAATCCGGAGCCGGGCGATCGCATAAGGGTTGAACGGGTCGCGGCGATAGGCGTCCTGCGCCGCATCGTCGGTCAGGATGGCGCGCAGCGTCGGCGGAGCCTTGCCGTGGAACTCGACGAACTGCCAGACACGATCGCGTTCAGCCTGAAGCCGCTCGGCCTTGGTCATGCCGGCAAGCGAAACGCCTGGATCGAAATCGGCCGTCGGATCAAAGATCGTGGCGTACCACCCCTGCGCGGCGGCATGGTTGCCCTTGGCATTCAGATGTTCGGCAATCAGCATCGGGATGTGCAGGAACACCTCGCGGTAGTAGGTGCCAAGCGGTCCGGTGAAATCCATCCCCGAGGTCGTGCCGATCAGCTGCGTCCGGCCATTCTGCGAGGCGATGAGATGTGCCCTTTCGCGCAGAGTCCTCTGCGTCCGCTTGTCGAGCAGGGTGGCGACGCCCCCGTAAAACAGCGTCCGGCTCAGGTCTCCGACCAGCGTGGTGCCGATGCGCCGGCCCTGATAGGGCATGTCGACGTCGTAATCGCGGCCCAGGAACAGCGCGTCGCTGTCCTTCTGGAAGATCATCTCGGCCTGGGCCCAATTGCTTTCCGGCACGATCAGCCGCGCCTGCGGGTCCGCCAGCACGGCGATCGAACCGCCAAGCTGGTCCGGCGCAAGGTTCAGCGCCCGCGTGAACGGATCGACCTGCTGGTTCATCGCGCCGCGAGAGACGATGTTTTCCTGCACCGTGTTCCTTGACTTGCCGAAATCGATCAGCGCACGCGGCGTCGCCAGCGCAAACAGTCCGCCGTAGTTCATGGCCTGATCGTAGATCGGCGAGGCGCTGTCCGTTTCGGCCACATGGAACCCCATGCGGTTGTTGCGCCAGCTGGTGTGCGCGACCACATAGGTGAAATTTGACATCGGCAGCGCGCGGCGCTGGAACAGGTCGAGTTCGAGCTGGAAATGACGCGCCCCGAACGAGCCGACAAGCCGGCCGTTGAGATACGCGGGGTAGAACCTGCGCCACGCGGGCGCGGTCAGCGTGTAGCCTTCGCTGTAGACCGCGTGTAGATCGAACGTGGGCGCATGGGCCGGCGCGCATTTCCATAAGTTGTCCATGTCGCGCAGCGTGAGCTTGTCCCGCAAGATCCCCCCCGCCAGCAGCTGGGAACCCGCCGGCAGGGCCAGCGACTGCGGAGGCGTCCAGCTACCGTCAAGGCGCAGGGCGCTGTAACGCAGTCCGATCGTGTGGCGATAGCCGCGGAACTTGTTCTCGCCGTCCTCGACTTCGTTCTCGGGCTGGGTCGTGATTTCGACCCAGAACAGGTGCAACCGGTTCAGGTAGATGAAGGGAGAGACCTCGCGCGCACCGATGGCGACGCCCAGTTTGGTGCGGTTCGAATACGAGATGCGCCGGTCCTTCCGGAGACGCGAATAATGCAGGTTCTCGATCTTCCAGTAATACCAGGCCGGCGGGTCGTCCGGCGTAAAGCCGAAGACGTGCAGGACGTCACGCTGGTCCTCTTCCATGTATTCGTGAAACGCCCCGCCGATCTGCAGCCCGGCCTCGGCCTCGAAATCGGCAAGATAGCGGGCATAGGCGTCCAGCACGGTCTGTTCGTTGACCTCCTGCTGGAGAAGCTCCTTCTCGAGCTTCTGAAAGGCGGGGGTCTTGTTGTCGCGCAAGGCCTCGAACATGTAGTTCTCGGGCCAGAGGAAAACCTTCCGGTTCGCCTCCCAGACACGGTAGTTCCTGCGCCATTCCCATTCCTCCCCCGGGATCAGCGTCGGG
>JBEIDZ010000062.1:0-10319 GCA_040383215.1 Paracoccaceae bacterium
CAGGCGACACTCATCGCTCGGCTTCCAGAGCCCAATCGCCTTCGAGCGAAAAGCCCGGGAAGTGAGCTAAACGCTCTCCACAAAAGCCGGGCAAGTCCAGTGAATGTCCTGCAGGTCGCAGTCTGTGCAAGAAAATCACTTCCTTCGAAATGCCTGGATTTGAAACGCGTTTGCGTCCTCTTCGACCGCATTCGGATGTCCCCAGGTCATGGCCCGCTCTGGCCCGCGGTTCCGGCGCTCCCGGCCAACCGGCGAACCGGCTGGCCGACGACAACCGGATTGACCAGAGCATGAAAATCGACTGCCTCCTTGACAAACGAGCTTCCGGCAAACCCGGAGCGGATCACGCCGCCCGTCCTGTGCGGCGGTTGCGGGCGATCAGAGCCTGATCGGGCGGCCCTCCCTCCACGACAAGAGCGCGGCTTCAGCCACTTCCGAGGCGCGGATGCCGTCCTGACCGTTCGGGGTGACTGCGGCCCCGGTCGTGACGGCGGTGGCGAAAGCCGCGATTTCGGCGCGGTAGGCGGCGGCATATCTCTGAAAATACCCCTGATGCGGCTTTTCTCCACGAATCCCGTCGGCGGTGGAGAGCACCACCTGATGCGGGGCGAGGTTGCCGACCGAGGCCTGGCCAAGGCTGCCCATCACCTCGAGCCGCTGGTCATAGCCCCAGGCGGCGCGCAGCGAGTTGAGCACCGTGACATGGGTGCCCTTGCGCATCCTGAGCGTGGTCGTGGTCGTGTCGATCTGGTCGACCCGCAGGTAATCGGGATTGATCAGCGCATCGCCCATGACAAAGACTTCGGCCACCTCATCCTCGAGAAGCCAGCGGATCAGGTCGAAATCATGGACCGCGGTCTCTTTCAGAAGACCAGAGGAATGGAGAAAACCCTCGACGGGCGGCGCCTCGGCGTCGCGCGAGATGACCAGGACCTGTTCGGCCCGGCCGATCCGGCCCGCGCCGAGAGCCCCCTTCAGCGCGATGAAATCGGGGTCGAAGCGGCGGTTGAAGCCGATCTGGACGACAGCAGCGCGCGCACCGAAGGCGGCAAGGCAGGCACGGGCGCGGGGCAGGTCGTGGTCGACGGGTTTTTCGCAGAAGACATGCGCCCGGGTGCGGGCGGCGCGGTCGAGGAAATCGGCATGGGTGCGGGGGGGCGTGGCGATGATATGGGCCGCGATGTCGGGGTCGGCAAAGGCTTCGTCCACCCCGGCCACCCGGGCTCCGGTCGCCGCTGCCAGTGCCTCGGCCCGCTCGCGCGAGGGATCGACGACATAGGCAAGCGAGAGGCGCCCGTCGGCCATGAGATTATGGGCATGGGTCGTGCCCATTTCGCCGGCGCCGAACAGGGCGGCGCGATACTGGGTCATGGGTCTTCTCCTGCGGCGGCGGCTGCATCGGTATAGAGCGTGGCCTCGGGGCACAGCAGCCAGACGGTGGCAGGCCAGGCGGGATCGAAGAGCGCCGTGGCGGCGAGGCGGCGAAAGGCGTGCCGCTTGTCCGGCCCCCAGAGGATCATGGCACTGGCCCGGGCGTCTGCGATCGTGGCGATCCCGACCGTGACGCCATGGGTGGGCACCTCGGCTAGAGCGGCGAAATCGGGGAAGGTGGCGAGGTTGTCGCGCCGGGTCTGTTCGGCCAGGGCGACGATGCGGGTCCGGCTGTCGCGGGCCGATCCGGGCGGGTTGAAGGCGACGTGCCCGTCGCCCGCGCCGCTGGCAAGCAGGAAGAGATCGATCCCGCCCGCGGCAGCGATGCGGGCATCATAGGCTTCGGGTGCGGCAGGGTCGGGAAACCAGAGATTGCCGTCGGGGATGCGGCGGTCGGGAGGAAGGTCCCGGTTCAGCACGGCCTGAATCTCGACCCGCGCGAAGCGGCGGCACGAGAAATGGGCGCTCTCGGGCACGGGGGTCATGTCGGGAGACAGGTAGTCGTCCATCATCACGAGCACGAGACGGCTGAGGTCGAGGCCGCGCACCGCCGCCAGACGGGCGAGGGCGGCATAGACGGGGCGCGGGCTGCGGCCGCCGGGGCAGCCGAGAAGGAAGGCGCCACTCTTGGCCGCAAGACGGTCGGCGATGTCGCGGGCCAGGGCCTCGCCAAGCTCTGCCGGTGTGGCAAAGGTCAGCCGGCGGGCCATGCGAGGGCGTCCTGCAGAAAGGCAAGGTTGCGACGGGCCAGAGCCTCCGGCGTTTCTGCTGCATCGCGGGCGGGGTCCTGCTCCACGACCACCGGGCCGTCGAACCCCCGCGTGGCGATCTGGCGCAGCACGGCGGCAATGTCGACCGCGCCATCGGGCAGCGCGCACATCACGCCCTCATCGAAGGAGGCATTGACGTCAAGCGCGCCAGACAGCACGCGCGCCCGGACGACCGGGTCGACGTTCTTGAGGTGGATGTAGCCGATCCGGTCCCAGACCTTTCCGACATAGGCCTGCACGTCCTGGTCCCAGAGCGCGTGATGTCCGGTGTCGAAGCAGAGCGACACACCGGTCTCGGCCAGCAGCCGGTCGATCTGCGCCTCACGTTCGATGCAGGTGCCGGCATGGGGGTGAATGTGCAGGGTGATGCCCTGATCCGCCATCCGCGCTGCGGCGTCGCGGATCAGGCCCATCGCGCCGTCCCAGCCGGCCTGGTCGACGACGCCCCTTGCCCCGGCAGGGTAGAATTCGCTCTCGTCCATCAGGACAAGGTGGCGGCAGCCGAGTGCCTGCAGGAGGCGGCCGAGCCGTGCAAGCGCGGCGGTCAGGGCCGGGGCGCTTCCGGGGTCGGCCAGGGTATGGACATGGGCGGCACCGGCAAGCGTCAGGCCCCGGGCGGCAAGCGCGTCGGCAATCCAGGCCGGGTCTTCACCCATGAAGCCGAGCGGACCGAGTTCGGTCGTCCGGTAGCCCGCGCGCGCGACGGCGTCGAGATAGTCTTCGGCAGTCACGCTGTTGCCGGTCGGGTAGAAGACCCCCCAGGAGCAGGGTGCGTTGCCGATCATCATGGCCGGGTTTCAACATGCCGAAGGACAGGGGCGGGCGCGAGTGGCATCGCGTGGCGGGCGGCCTGGCCTCGTCCGGCCGGCTTTGGCGGGATGGGCTTTCCTCCCGGTGACTGCGCCGGTCTTTCAAAGGCAGTCAGCCACATCCCCGCCCGTCCGGCGCAGGTCACGGCCCCCCGTGCATCCTGCCGCGGCAGGTGTACCGACGTTCCAGTCCTCATGTAACGAACCTATCAGGCCCCGGTCCCCGCGCAATCATGCCCAAAGTCACGTTGCCTGCCCCCGGCAGTTGGGTCAGACTGCCCCGCGGGGGGGGCGGCATGGCACGCGCTATCGGCAAGGTCGGCGATCTGGCGGCGCGGACGGCGCGTGCGGTCGACCGGCTGGGCAGCGGCGAATTCTATGACGCGCTTCTCGACATCCTGGGCGCCGCCGCGGCGCATGATCTGGCCGCGCTCGTGCGCTATTCCCGCGCGGCGCCGCCGGACCTGATCATCCCACGGATCGAGCCGACCGAGGCGATGATGGCCTATTACCAGCGCTATTACGCCTTCGATCCCTTCTACGCCTACTGGAAGAACGGGGGAGAGACAGGCGTCCACCGGCTGCGCGCGATGGATGCGGGGATCGGCCGCAGCGCCTATGCGCGCGAATTCCTGACGGCCATGCGCATTCACGACGAGATCGCCGTCTTCCTGCCCCCGATCGGCGATGCCTCGCCCACGCTGATCCTCGACCGCGCCAGAGGCAACTTCCTGGCCGAAGAGCTTGCGCGGGTGCGCACCCTTTTCCCGTTGCTGGCCGCGTTGCATCGCCGGCATCTCAGCATCTTCGTCACCGCCGGTGTCGATCCGGGCAATTCGCCCATCGGGCCCGAGCGGCCGCTGCGCTTTGTCGATGCCCGCGGGCATCAGGTCTTTGCCACCGCCGCCTGGACCGAGCGGGCCGGGGATCCGGATATGGCCGCGGCACTTCGGACAGTCGTGGCGCAGGGGCCCTGCACGGTGCGCCTGAAAGGGCAGATGGCGCTCAGGCGCACGCAGCTCCGGCCCGATTTCGGCCCCGCGCCCGGCGGTTTCTGCGACGAGATCTCGCCCGACCGGCAAAGCGGTCTGCCAGCACCCGCCGCCGAGGACCTTCCGGCCGGCATGGCCGAAAAGCTGAGCGAGCGCGAACAGGAGGTCGTGCTGCTGACCCTGCGGGGCTATCCGGTGATCGAGATCGCCCGGCGCATGGGGCTGAGCCGCGGGACGGTCAAGAACTACCGACTTGCGATCTATCGCAAGCTCGACATCACCACCGAGCGGGAACTCTTCGGTGAATTCATCGCAGCCCGCGGCGGGGCATGACCAAAGGCACTATTCCGGGAATCGCCCGATGATCGCATGATCAGGCCAGGCGTGTTGCCGCAGGGCCGTCCTTTCGCGTCGCCGCGCTTGCCCGAGACGTGACGGCAAAGGCCGGATGCGCGAAGCGGCGGGTGTGGGCGCGGTACGGACCTGGGCGAGGGTCGGGACAAGGAGGGAAGCTCGGATGGGCGGGACGGTTCGTGTGGGCGTCATCGGGCTTGGCTCGGTCTCGGAAAAATACGTGCCGCATGTGCGCCGGCTTGCCATCGACGGCATCCCTTGCGAGATCGTCATCGGCTGCGACGTCAGGCCAGGCAGGGCTGAACGGGCGCGGGACTGGGCGATCCCCGCCTTCACCACCGATTACCGGGAGGTGCTCGCCCGGCCCGATGTCGACGTGGTGCTGATCCTCACCTCGATGCAGAGCCATGGCCAGTTGACCCGCGATGCCCTGAACGCGGGCAAGCATGTGCTGGTCGAAAAGCCGCTGTCGATGGATCTGGCCGAGGCGGCCGAACTCGTGGCGCTGGCACGGACATCGAAGGGCCATCTGGTCTGCGCCCCGCATGTGACGCTGTCGCGGACCTATCAGGACATGTGGCGCCACATCGACCGCGGCGATATCGGGCGGCCCCTGACCGCGCGCGGCTTCTATGGCTGGGCCGGTCCCGACTGGGACCCGTTCTTCTACGAGCCCGGCGGCGGGCCGATGTACGACCTTGGCGTCTACAACGTCACCACGCTGACGGGGCTTCTGGGGCCTTGCCGGCGGGTCATGGCGATGACCGGCATCGCCATCCCGGAACGGATCGTCAATAACCGGAAGATGACCGTCCAGACCGACGACAATTTCCAGCTCCTGATGGATTTCGGCCATCAGTGCTTTGCCGTCGTGACCACGGGCTTTACCATCCAGCAATATGATGTGCCGGGGATCGAGATCTATGGGACCGAAGGCTCGATCACCATGAAGGCCGAAGACTGGGACCCGCGCGGCTACCGGCTCTGGCGCAACAGCGACGGCTTCTGGCAGGACCACGACCAGCGCGCCCGCTGGCCCTGGACCGATGGCGTGCGCGACCTGATCGAGGCGGTGCAGCAGGGCCGCCAGCCCGTCAACGCGCCCGAACATGCCTATCATGTGCTCGAGATCATGGTGAAGTCGATGGAAAGCGGGCGGACGGGGCAGGCTCTGCCGATCGTCTCGACCTTCACACCGGCGCGGTTCGACGTCGCGGGCGACCGCACCGCCCCCCATCTCGACCACGCGCCGGAGTGAGCCATGGCCTACCGCTCCTCGCCCCGCCCGGTGTTCGACGGCCCGACGCCGATTCCCTATGCGCAGGTGACGCGGCATCTCTGGGGCGATGCCGAGGCGGGGCAGATCGACGACTGGATCTATGTCTCGACCGACAAGATCCACCAGCTCGTCTTCGGCATGGCGCCCGGGCAGGGCTTCCGCCATTCGGAAAGCTATCGCACCGTCTTTGGCGCGGACGAGGTGCTGACCGTGCTGATGGGCACGATGGTCATCGCCAATCCCGAGACCGGCGAGGTCCATGTCGTCCGGACCGGCGAGTCGGTGTTCTTCGGCAAGGATACCTGGCACCATGCCTTTGCCTGGGGGTCCGAGGAATGCCGGGTGCTGGAGTATTTTGCGCCGCCGCCCTCGACAGGGTCGTCGGGAAAATACGCGGCGACGCGGCCCTATGTGGCCGATTTCCGCTATGAGCGCCGGGAACTGACCGGCCATTGGCCCGCCGCCCGGGCCGAGGCCGAGGCAAGGGCGAAGATCAGGGTGATCCGCGAGGCCGACTGGCTCTGGTCGCTGGACCAGGACAATAGGGTCCTGACCGGGATCATGGCCTCGACCGGCCAGCTCACGGCCGGGGCAGTGCGCATCAGCCCGGGCGGCAAGAGCGACCTGCGCCAGCATGACGGGGCGCTCGGGCTCTACCTGCGCCGCGGGCGGCTCAACATCCTGATCGAGGATGCCGACATCTCGCCCGTCTGGTTCGAGCTGCATCCGCAGGACGGCTTCTACATCCCGCCCGGGACGGCCTATCGCGCCGTCAACATGGGCGGCGAGGAGGTCGATTATCTCTTTGGCGTGGCCCCCCGCTACGCCCCCGCGGATGGTCCGGGATGAACGCGCCCGGCATCCGGCCCGCGCCATGCGCCCGGGGGATGGGCCGTGTCCCATGGGCCGGCTTTGCCATGCGCCTCGTCCGCCGGGCGGGCATTGCGCCCTGCCGCGGGCAGGTCGGCGGTCTGCCCGCCGCTTGCGGGCCGGTCCCGTGACCGCGGCCGCCCCTGCTGCCCGGCGGCCCGGGGGCGGTTTCGCCATCGGGATCGACGTGGGCGGCACCAAGATGGCGGGCGGCATCGTCGATCTGGACAGCGGCGCGGTCCTTGGGCGGCGGCAGATCGCGACAGCGCCCGAACGCGGGGGCGCGGCCGTTCTGGCCGATGCGGTCACATTGGCGCGGGGCCTCAGGGATGATGCGCGGCGGCTTGGCCTGCCCGTGGCCGCGCTGGGCGTCGGGGTGGCCGAACTCGTCGACCGGCAGGGCCGGGTCTTCTCCGGCCATCGCATCCGGTGGAGCGGCCTCGACCCCGGCGCTGCCTTCGGCGCGGTGCTGCCCACGGTGATCTCGGCCGATGTCCGCGCGGCGGCGCTGGCCGAGGCGCGGCTCGGCGCCGGGCGCGGGGCCGCGGTCTTCTACTACGTCACTGTCGGAACCGGCATAGCCGGGGTGCTGGTGCTTGACGGTGTGCCCCATGCCGGCGTGCGCGGGGCGGCGCTGGTGATCGCCAATTCGATGCAGCGCGACCGCTGCCCGTCCTGCGGGGCGGAACACCGCCGGATGGTCGAGGATGTGGCCTCCGGCCCCGCCCTCGCGCTGGCCTGCGGGGCGGCGTCAGCCGAGGAGGTGCTGGCTGCGGCGCAGGCAGGCGACCCCCGCGCGCTGGCCGCCATCGACCGTGCGACGGCCGAGCTTGGCGGCGTCCTGGCGCTTCTGGCCGACGGGCTCGACCCCGGTCTGATGGTGATCGGCGGCGGGCTCGGCTGTGCGCCCGGCCCCTATTTCGACACGCTCGCCGCCCATGTCCGCGCCGGTCTCTGGGACGGCGTGCCCCATCCGCTGCGGATCACGCAAGCCAAGATGGGGCCGGATGCCGGACTGATCGGCGCGGCCCTGGCGACGCAGACGAACAAGACGGCCCGAAGGCCTCAGATGAGCAACTGACAGAAGGGAGAGACGACATGACCACACGCACCTACGCCGCGCCCCGGGGCATCAGCCGGCGCGGCTTCCTCGCAGGCAGCGCGGCTTTCGGGGGCGCCATGACCCTGCCCGGCGCAACCATTGCCCAGACAGAAGGGCAACTGCTTCTGTGGCTTCCTGGCGGGTCGGACCTTTTCTGCCAGATCCATACCGGACTGCTCGAGGGCTTCTCCTCGGCCGCGGGCCTCGGGCCGGCCACCACGGTCTGCGGGCTCGGTCAGGATACCGAATTCACGCAGGCCCTGATCGGGTCCATCACCGCCGGCAGTCCGCCCGATATCTCGATGCTCTGGGACAGCCCCGTCAGCCTTGGCGCGCAGGGGGCCTTCATGCCGCTTGACGACATGATGAAGGGCTCGGCGATCCCGATCGAGACATGGCCGGCGGGGCTCCTGTCCTCCTGCCAGTTCAAGGGCGTGACCTATGGCCTGCCGGTGACCGCCGGGGTCTATTCCATGTGGTACAACCAGGAAATGTTCGAGGCCAGGGGCCTGCCGTCCGACCGTGCCTCCTTCCCCGCCACCTGGGACGAGATGCGCAGGATGTCCAAGGAATTCACCGTCTGGGACGGCGACAGGCTGGTCACGTCCGGCTTCATGCCCAACCGCGTGCCCGAAACGATGGCGATCTGGTCGGCCCTGAACGGCGGCATGATGTTCGACGAGGCGAACCTGAAATACCTCATCGACAGCGAACAGAACGTCGAGATGTTCACCTTCTTCGTCGAATGGATGGACGAGGAGTACAAGGGCGACTTCAATCTGGTCGACCGGTCGGGGAACTTCCTTGACGGCTATCCCAATTCCACCACCGGCATGGGCCCCGCCTTCCGCGAAGGCCGTCAGGCCGGAATGCAGTCGGGCAGCTGGCTGCTTGGCGACATCTTCGCCGATCCGGTGCCAAGCTTCGAGCGCTGGAACCTTGCGGGCAATCCGGTCGGACCCTCGGGAACGGCGTCCGTCTCGGGGACCTGGCCCAACTGGTTCGTGATCCCGGTCGGATCAAAGAACCCGCAGGCGGCCTTCGACTACCTGAGCTACCTTGCCGTCGAAGGCTCGGTCCAGTGGTACCAGCAGATCCCCGACGTGCCGACCAATTCCCAGGTGCAGGCCAAGGCGCCGGCCGGGCTGGTCGAGAAGCGTGGCCAGGAGGTGGCCGATGACATCACGGCCTTCCTGGGGCAGCAGGCGGCGATCGTGACGCCGATGTGGAACTCGCCGGTGCAAAGCTTCTACACCGACCAGATCGCGCGGGCGACCGAGAAGATCTATACCAAGGCGGCCTCGGTCAAGGATGCCCTTGGCGAAGCGCAGGCTGCAACTCAGGCCGAACTGGAACGGGTTCTGGCGGGCTGATGGCCGCCGACACCACCCTTGCCGGGGCGACAACGCCCCGGCGCAACCGCAAGGCGGGCCGGGCCGAGGCGCGGGCTGGCGTGCTGTTTGCCCTGCCCTGGATGGCGGGGATGACGCTGTTCGTGTTGATCCCGCTGATCCTGACCTTCTATATCGCCCAGGCCAAATTCCAGATCGTGGGCCCGCCGAAATATGTGGGTCTGCAAAACTACGACCAGCTTTGGTCCGACCCCGCCTTCTGGCGGTCAGCGCAAAACACGCTGCTTTATGCGGCCATTTCGGTGCCCTTGAAGCTGGTTCTGGCGCTGGGTCTGGCGCTTCTGCTGAACCGCGCCACGGCCCTGTCGGGCTTTTACCGCACCGTGTTTTACCTGCCGTTCCTGATGCCCGCCGTGGCCGGGTCGGTCGTGTTCATGCTGCTGCTGACCCCCAATGCCGGCCCGGTGAACCTGATCCTGGAGGCGATGGGCTTCAACCCGCCTGACTGGCTGTTCGACCCTCAGGTCGCGCTTTGGACGCTGATCATGCTCAGCCTATGGCCGCTTGGCGTGGAAACGCTGGTATTCCTGGGCGGCTTGCAGAACATTCCCAAGGACGTGTCCGAGGCCGCCGATCTTGACAGCCCGCGCCCCTGGCACAAGCTGGTGTGGATCACCCTGCCCATGATCACGCCGATGATCCTGTTCAACCTTGTCATCGGGATCATCTATTCCTTTCAGGTCTTTGCCCAGGCCATCGTGATTGGCGGCACCACGGGCACACCGGCGGAATCGACGCTGATGTACATGGTCGTCCTGTACCGCGCGGCCTTTCGCTATTTCAACATGGGGCTGGCGGCGGCCATGGCGACGGTGCTGTTCCTGGCCGTTCTGGTGCTGACCCTGCTCATTTTCCGCACCGCGCGGTCTTGGGTCCATTACGAAGGGGAATCCCGATGAGCAAGCGCCCCAGCACCCCCCGCATGCTGGCCTATCACGCCGTCATGCTTACGATTTCGGCCATTTTCCTGTTGCCCTTCTACTGGATGTTCATTTCCGCCTTCAAGAACAACGCCGAGATCTTTTCGGACCCGGTCACCTGGTGGCCCGATCCCTTCCGCTGGGAAAACATCGCAGGCCTGCTGAACCGCGACGATTTTCCCTTCGTGCAGCAGTTCGTCAATTCGGTCTTGTATGCGGGCACGGTGGCGGTGCTGGTCGTCATGTCCTGCTCGCTGGCCGCCTATGCCTTTGGCTGCCTGCGCTGGCGCGGGCGGAATCTGGTGTTCGGGCTGACGGTCTGTGCGCTGCTGATGCCCGCTATCGTGACGTTCCTGCCGGTCTATCTGGGCTGGTCGCGG
>JBEIDZ010000063.1:0-10308 GCA_040383215.1 Paracoccaceae bacterium
ATCCACCTCGCCGCGCAGGCGGGCGTCCGCTACAGTCTGACGAATCCGCGCGCCTATCTCGACGCCAATGTCACCGGCACCTTCACCGTGATGGAGGCCGCGCGGCGCCTCAAGGTGCGCCATCTCCTGATGGCGTCCACCTCCTCGGTCTATGGCGTCAATGCCCGCATGCCCTTCCGCGAAACCGACAAGGCCGACACCCAGCTCACCATCTATGCCGCGACCAAGAAGGCCGGCGAAAGCATGGCCCATGCCCATGCCCATCTCTGGAACCTGCCCACGACGATGTTCCGCTTCTTCACCGTCTACGGCCCCTGGGGGCGGCCCGACCTCGCCTATTTCCGCTTCACCGAGGCGATCCTCGACGGCCGCCCCATCGATCTCTACAACCGCGGGCAGATGGACCGCGACTTCACCTCGGTCGACGACCTCGTCCGCGCTGTGCGCCTGCTCATCGACGTCCCCCCCGTCCGCCCCGCCGACGGCCGCGTGCCGGATGGCGACAGCCTCTCGCCCGTCGCGCCCTTCCGCATCGTCAACATCGGCAACGGCGAAAAGGTCCGCCTGCTCGACCTCGTCGCCGCCATCGAGGCGGCCCTCGGCCTGACCGCCATCCGCAACGACATGCCGATGCAGCCCGGCGATGTGCCCGCGACCTGGGCGGATGCCACGCTCCTCGAAACGCTCACCGGCTTTCGCCCGCAGACCGATGTCCGAACCGGCATCCGCGCCTTCGTCGACTGGTACCGCGACTACTACGGCCGCTAGCCCGGGTCAGGCCCGCAGACCCTCTCCCAGCATCTGCCAGGACACGACGAACAGCGCGGCCAGCACCGGCCCGGCCACGAAACCGCTCACCCCGAAACTCGTCAGCCCGCCCACCGTGGCGAACAGCACCAGCCAGTCCGGCATCTTGGAATCCCGCCCCACGAGGATGGGTCGCAGCAGGTTGTCCACCACGCTGATGACAAAGACCCCGAAACCCAGAAGCACCAGCGCCCTGAACCAGTCCCCCCCCATGGCGAGCAGCACCGCTGCCGGAAACCACACGATCGCCGCACCAAAGGCGGGCAGGATCGCCAGCATCGTCATCACCGCCCCCCAGAACAGTGCCCCCTTGATGCCAAGCGCCGCGAAGATGATCCCGCCCAGCGTCCCCTGCACCAGGCTCACGACCAGCGTTCCCTTGATCGTGGCCATCGTGACCACCTCGAAACGCTCTACGAAGCGCGCCTTCTGGACACCGCCCAGCGGGATCGATTCGAACACCGCGCGATAGATTTCCGGCCCGTCCCGCAACAGGAAGAACAGAAGGTAGATCATCATCCCGAGCTGGATGAAGAACAGCGCTGCCCCCTGTCCTGCGCCCAGCACCAGTTCCACGAACCAGGACCCGATGCCTTCGACAACTGACCGGATCCGGTCGCCCAGCGTGTCGATGGCGAGGCTCCCCGTCTCGGTCCCCAGATGCGACAGCACCGACTCCTCGACCTTGTCGAGAAAGGGCCCGAAGGCGTCGACCTCGTTCTGAAGGCTGGCATAGGCATCCATGGTCTGCCCGATCACCGCGCTGCCGAAATAGGTGGCCGGGATCAGCACCACGACCGTCACGATGAGGATCGTCAGCGCCGCCCCGACGCTGCGCCTTCCCCCCACCCGGTCCGACAGCCGGTCGCACAGCGGCTTGAACAGCAGCGCAAACACCACCGCCCAGAAGATCGGCTTCCAGAAGCCCGCAAGGATCGCGACAAGCCCCGCCCCCGTGGCCAGCACGAGCAAAAGAAGAAAGGGCTGCCGTGTCATGACGTTCCCCCTTTATCCGCCCGCGCCGGCCGGGGGAGCCTCACCGTTCGAACAGCCTTCCTGGAATCCGTTGTCGCAATGCGCCTTGAGCCGCGCGGTATCCGCATCGGTCCAGCCTTCGGGCGCAGTCACCTCCGCCCAGGGGCCGATGTAATCCTGCGCATAATAGGCATGTCCGAACCCCGCCGGGGTCGTTGTCGCCAGCACCATGTCAAGCGCCAGCTGGAACTGCGTGACCACCGGCATGAACTGCAGATAGGGCGACACGCCGTCGCCCGGCGGCTCGCGCATCCAGACAGGCGCCCGCAATAGCGACAGCGGATCAAAGAACACGATCGGGTCCGAAGGGTACTGCAGGAACATGATCCGCATATCCCCCCACGGCGCCGCCCCCTCGGACCCGTCATCACCTCGCGCCGCATAGCGGATGAATGACCCCGTCCCGATCCCGGGCCTGACCCAGGGCGTCTCTGCGTTGCGCGCATGCTGCACCCGGTTCCAGAAATCCGAAGGAAAGGGCGGCCCCGCCCAGAAGGCCCCGTCGATGGGATCATCCACCAGCCGGAAGATGTTCGTCGCATACATCGACGACCAGGCCCCGAGACTCAGCCCGTGCACATAGAACCGCGGCCGGCTGTCCTCGGGCAGCGTCTTCCAGTAATCGTGGATCGCCGCCAGCGTGGCAGTCGCCTGGTCAAGCCCGGTGCGCGTCTCGAAGACCAGCGCAAAGGGCGAATTCAGGAACGAATACTGCGTCGACACGGTCGCGATGTCGCCGTCATGCATGTATTCCACCGGATCGTGCGATCCGGGGTCCATCCAGCCCGTCCCCGTGGGACTCGTCACGATCAGCACCTTGCGGTCGAACCCGCCCAGCCGCTTGAGCTCTTCGAGCGCAAGCTCAGCCCGCGCCTCGGGCGTGTCGCCGTTGGCGCGCCCGACATAGACCCGGATCGGGTCAAGCGCGGGCCGCCCCGTAAAGACCGAGATATCGGCTGCATCCGGCCCGGTCATGATGAAATCCCGCCCCGGCTGGCCCATCGCCTGCCAGTTGACCAGCGACCCCGGCCCGCCCGTCTTGCGCAGGTCGGCCGGGGCCGGGGGCGCCGTGTCGAACAGGTTCTGTGCCGTCTCGTATGTCTCGTCGAGCACATTGATAACAACATCAAGAAGACCATCCCGCGTCAGCACGAAAAGACCGAGCGCGACCAGCAGGAAGCCCAGCACATCGGCCCGCCGGGGCGGCATGATCCGTTCAAGCCGGCCCCGGATGAAGCGTGAAAACAGCGCGATGACATGCCCGATCAGGAACAGCATGCCGAACACGATCAGCGCAATGACCACGACCTGGATCAGATGCGCCTCTGACGCCGGTTCAAGCCCCATGCGGGCGCGCAAGTCGTTCTGCCAGGTCATGCTGTAGAGCAGCGACCACCCCGCCAGACCCAGAACGCCGACCCCCAGAAGGCCAAGGATCACGTCCCGCGCATCGCCCCGTGCCACCGGCATGGCGGCAATGTTCCAGATCACCTCGATGATCCGCCCGAGCAGGTATCCCAGCGCCATCACGACACCCGCCAGAACGCCCTGCATGAGCGGCGCCCGCGGGACCAGCGACGGCGTGAACGAAGCCGCGACGAACAACACGCCCAGGATCAGGGCAAACAAAGAGGGGCGGGGAAGAAGCCGGCGCACGTCGAACCCTCCGCAGCTGGAACTGTCATGGCAGAGCCTGCCTGCCCCGGCGTCAAGGTCAAGCGCAATCCGCAGCCGCCTACGTGCCTGGCCACCGCGCCTTGACAGAACCCCTCGCGCGCCACGGCCCGCGCCGGTACCGAAGCAGACCATTCGGGAAGACTGGTGGGCGACCCTGGAATCGAACCAGGCGTGGGTCTCCCCGGCGGAGTTACAGTCCGCTGCCGCACCTTGCAGCTCGTCGCCCACTCTGTCTGCGGCCGGGCAGCCGGCTCGCGGGCGGGGATACCTTTGGGGTTCCGGGGCGTCAACAGGAAAAACCCCCCGTCCGCTCCGCCCCTGTGGGCGAAGCGAACCCGCCCCATGCGCGACCGGCAAGCCTCGGCCGGCAGGGAATGGGCCGGTATCCCCTTGCACAGCCGCCCCATCCGTCGCAGGGCTGCGCCACGACCGAATGCGAGGCGCGATGAAAAAGCCGGCCTGGGTGATCGCGAAGGAACAGGACCGCCGCCGGGCGGGCACCGCGACCGTCTGGCTCTGGGGGCATCATGCGGTGCGCGATGCCCTGCTCAATCCGCAGCGCATGCGCCTGCGGCTGGTGCTGACCCGCAACGCGCTCGACCGGCTTGCCGATGCTGTCGCCGCCGCCGGCATGACGCCCGAAATCAGCGATCCCCGGCGCTTTGCCGCGTCCCTTGAACCCGACGCCGTCCACCAGGGGGCCGCGCTCGAGGTCCGCCCCCTCGACTGGGGTCCGCTTGCCGATGTCGCCACCCGCCCCGGACCCGGAATCCCGCGTGTCGTCCTGCTTGACCGGGTGACTGATCCGCACAATGTCGGCGCCATCCTCCGCTCGGCCGAGGTCTTCGGCGCCCGCGCCGTGATCGGGACCGAACGCCACGGCGCACCTGAAACCGGCGCGCTGGCCAAGGCGGCAAGTGGCGCCCTCGAACGCCAGCCCTATCTCCGTCTGCGCAACCTTGCGGAAACGATGGAGACTCTGCGCGACATGGGTTTCACCCTCATCGGGCTTGACGGCGATGCTCCGGTCACGATCAGACAGGCCGCGCAGGATTGTCGCGGCCGTCCCGTCGCCCTCGTCCTCGGGGCCGAAGGACCGGGCCTCCGCGACCGGACGCGCACGACCTGCGACCTCCTCGCACGCATTCCCTCCGCAGGGGAATTCGGCTCGCTCAACGTCTCCAATGCCGCTGCCGTCGCGCTCTATGCGCTCGGCGAACCAGGTCCTGGGCCCTGAACCGCTCCACTATCCTTCGACGCGGTACGAATCGGGCTGGCCTAGAACGCCGGGCGGAATATTTTACCTGCGAAGATTCGCCGCACTGGCCGATGCCATGAACCGCCGCCGCATCCTCGGAACGATGTCTCTCCTGCCCCTGGCGATGCTGTCGCCGCGGTCGGCATGGGCTGCCTTTCCTCCGGTATGTTCGGCGGACGGGATCGCCATCGGCGGCGCCGATCCGGTCTGCTACTTCACCGAAGGCGGCTATGTGCCCGGGCGCCCCGAACATGCCACCTTGTGGCGCGGCGCATTCTGGCGGTTTTCCGGCAGAACGACCCAGACCCTGTTCGAGATGAACCCGCTGGCCTACTGCCCGCAGTTCGGCGGCTATTGCACGCAGGCCGTCGCCGGAGGAAAGCTCGCGGACGGTGATCCGACGATGTTCCTCCTGCATGCGGGTGCGGTCTTCTTCTGCATGTCCCGGTTCGAACTTGGCCGGATGCAAAGGGATATCGACGCTACGATTGCGGCCGCCCGCCGCAACTGGCCTGCCGTTCTCGGCGGATGACGTGCCGCTCACGTTTTCCTGACAGACCTTTCCCCAGCCGCCGCCCGCTCCCATATCCACCCCGGGGCATCGGTCTGACACTGCTGCCCCGAAGCACTGTCCCTCGTTCCACAACTCGGCGTCCGGCCCCCCAGGCGGACGCCGTTTTCTTGTCCAGTACCGCGCTTGCCGCAGCCCGCCCGCCGCTCTAGACCGGCGCTGCCGTGACAGAAGGCCACGCCATGACACCGCCCTCCCCCCGACCCCCGATCACCGCGCCACCCACGGATGCGGATATCCGCGACATCCTGGCCCGCGCGCGGACCATCGCCGTCGTCGGCCTCTCGGCCAATCCCGACCGGCCAAGCCATGCCGTCGCCGCCTTCCTCGCCGCCCGCGGCCACCGCATCGTCGGCGTCAATCCAGGCCTCGCCGGCCAGACCATGTTCGGCGAAGCGGTCTGCGCCCGCCTCTCCGACATCCCCTTCGATATCGACATGGTCGACATCTTCCGCCCGTCCGATGCCGTCCCCGCGATCGTGGACGAGGCGCTCGCCCGCTTTCCCGCGCTCGACACGATCTGGATGCAGCTCGGCGTCAGCCATGCCGAAGCTGCGGCGCGCGCCCGCGCCTCCGGCGTGAACGTGGTCGAAAACCGCTGCCCCAAGATCGAATATGCCCGCCTGACGGGCTGATCAGCCGCCCCGCCCGGCCTTCTCGGCCAGCCCCGACTGCGCCTCGCGCCGGGCGAGTTCCGCCTCGATCTCGGCCAGCGTCACGCCGCGCGCCGCGCACATCACCAGCAGGTGATAGATCGCATCCGCCGCCTCGGCCGTCAGCCGCACCCGGTCGCCCCGGACCGCCTCGATGATCGCCTCGACCGCTTCCTCGCCAAACTTCGCCGCACAGGCCTCCGGCCCGCGCGCGATCAGCCTGGCCGTCCAGCTCGTCTCCGGATCGGCCCCCGCCCGTTCGGCGATGATCTCGGCCAGCCGCGCCAGACTCATGACAGCCGCACCGGAATGCCCGCGGCCGCCATATGCGCCTTCGCCGCGCCGATCGTGAAGGTCCCGAAATGAAAGACCGACGCCGCCAGCACCGCCGCGGCATGCCCCTCCCGCACCCCCTCGACCAGATGGTCAAGCGTACCGACACCCCCGCTCGCGATCACCGGGATGCCGACGGCATCTGCGACAGCCCGCGTCAGCGCCAGGTTGAAGCCCGCCTGCGTCCCGTCCCGGTCCATCGAGGTGAGCAGGATTTCTCCCGCCCCCTTGGCCGCCATCCGCACCGCGAATTCCACCGCGTCGATCCCCGTCGCCCGCCGCCCGCCATGGGTGAAGATCTCCCACCGCCCCGGCGCCACGGTCCGTGCATCGATCGCCACCACGATGCATTGCGACCCGAACCGCCCGGCCGCGTCGGCCACCACATCGGGGTCGGCGACCGCGGCCGAATTGAAGCTCACCTTGTCCGCCCCCGCCCGCAGCAGCGCACGCACATCCTGCGGCGTACGCACGCCGCCGCCCACGGTCAGCGGCATGAAACAGGCCTCCGCCGTCCGCGTGACCAGGTCGTACATCGTCCCCCGGTTTTCATGCGTGGCATGGATATCGAGGAAACAGAGCTCATCCGCCCCCGCCGCGTCATAGGCCCGCGCGGCCTCGACCGGGTCGCCCGCATCGCGCAGGTTGACGAAGTTGACGCCCTTCACGACCCGGCCATCGGCCACGTCCAGACAGGGAATGATGCGCGTCTTTAGCATGCGGCCTGCTTGCCTCCCGTCCCGCCGAAACGCAAGCCCCGCGCGAGGTGCCGCCCGACCGGGCGAAACCACTTGCCAAACCCGCGCGGCACGGTTTCCTGGCCCCATGGCAAAACTGGTCCTGATGCACAAGGCGGACTCGATCTATGACGACGAACCCGACGTCCGCTACGACTTTCCGCGCCCATATCTGCGTGCAGCGACCGAAGGCATCGGCGACTGGGTCATCTACTACGAACCCGTCAAGGCCGGCCCCCGCGGCTATTTCGCCACGGCCCGCATCGACCGCATCATCCCCAAGCCGGGGGCCGAGGGGCGCTTTTTCGCCCTGATCGAACCCGGCACCTACCTGGAATTCGACCACCCCGTGCCGCGTCTCCTGCAGGGTCGCCCGCTCGAATCCAGCCTCGCCGCACCCGATGGCACGCCGAAATCCGGCGGCGCGCAGCAACTCGCCGTCCGCCGCCTGTCCGAGGACGACTTCGCCCGCATCATCGCGCTCGGCCTGCCCGCCGACCTCATCGGGGCCGAATCCCGCCGCTACGCCGCGCCCGCGCCCGAGCCCGCCTTCGCCGATGCCGCCGCCCCCTTCGACCGCCCCGTGACCGAACGCCTGACGAACCGCCTCTACCGCGATGTTGCCTTCCGCCGCCGCGTGCGCGCGGCCTATGACCACCGCTGCGCGATGTCGGGCCTCAGCCTGCGCAACGGCGGCGGCCGGCCCGAGGTGCAGGCCGCCCATATCCGCCCGGTCGAAAGCCGGGGCAGCGATTCGGTGCGCAACGGCCTCGCGCTCTCCGGAACACTGCACTGGATGTTCGACCGCGGGCTCCTCTCGGTGGCCGAAGATCACACGATCCTCGTGTCCCGCAACAAGGTCCCCTCCGAAGTGGTCGACAGGCTCATCTCGCCGCAGGGCCGGCTCATCCTGCCGCGCGACCGCCGCGACTGGCCCCACCCCGAAAACCTGCGCTGGCACCGCGAGAATGTCTTCGGCCAGGTCATGCCCGACGGCGCCACCCCATGGGTCTGAGCCACGGGCTCAGCGCCGCCGCAACAGGTCCATCACGATCCGCAGCAGGATGATCGCCGCCCCCATCGCGGCCACCGGCAGGGTAAAGGCCCAGGTCCAGCGCAGGATCGACACCTCGTGCAGCCATGGACCCCAGTCTCTCCCCCCGATCACGCAGGACGCCGCCGGACCTTCGGCCAGCGGCGGCGTGATCTCGCATCCCGCCCAGCCGGCCACCGCATCCGACACGGCCCCCAGGATCACCGGCCCAAGCCCGAGAAGCAGAAGGACGATGCCCACCAGATAGATCGTGCCGCGAAAGCTCCGCATCTCACCCCGCTTCGAGGGCGCTGAGCGCCGCGGCAACGTCGATTGCCCCGTCATAAAGCGCCCGGCCCGAGATCGCCCCCGCAATGACGCCCGTATCGCGCAGCGCGATCAGGTCAGCCAGCGATGCGACCCCGCCCGAGGCGATGACCGGCACCGCGACCGCGCGCGCCAGCGCCGCCGTCGCAGCCACGTTCGGCCCCTGCATCGCGCCGTCGCGCGCGATGTCGGTATGGATGATCGCGGCTACCCCCGCATTCTCGAACCTGCGGGCAAGCGCGGTCGCCTCCACCGCCGTCGTCTCGGCCCAGCCGCGCGTCGCGACCCGCCCCTCGCGCGCGTCGATCCCGACCGCGACCTGCCCCGGAAAGGCCCGCGCCGCCGCGCGCACCAGCGCGGGGTTCTCGACCGCCACGGTGCCCAGGATCACCCGCGCCACGCCCCGCGCCAGCCAGCCTTCGATCGCGCCCATGTCGCGGATGCCGCCGCCCAGCTGCACCGGCACGCCCGGGCAGGCGGCCAGGATCGCCGCCACCGCTGCCGCATTGACCGGCGCACCGGCAAAGGCGCCGTCCAGATCCACCAGATGCAGCCACCGGCACCCCGCCGCGACAAAGGCCTGCGCCTGCGCGGCCGGGTCGGGGTTGAACACCTGCGCCGACCCCATCTCGCCGCGCAACAGCCGCACGGCCTGACCTTCCTTGAGGTCGATCGCTGGATAAAGGATCATCGCATTCCTCCCTCGGGGCAGGGCAGGGGGCCTTTCGCACGGCTCCGCCCGCTTGGCAACCGCGCCCCCCGCCGCGCAGGACCCAACGTCAGGCTTGATCCCCCGTGCGGTCCTCGGGCTAGGGTCGCGCCACGCAGGCAAACCGGCGCGAACAGCAGCAAGGAGATGACCGATGACAAAAAGAGCATGCGCCGCGCTGGTGGCCATCCTCCTCGCGGGTGCCGCTGCGGCCGACCCTCTCCGCGGGCGCTGGCAGACCGCGCCCGACGACAACGGCAATGTCGGCATCATCGAAGTCGCGCCCTGCGCCGCGGCCCTCTGCGGCACGCTGATCGCCGCCTTCGACCCCTCGGGTGCACAGATCGACTCCCCCAATGTCGGGCGCCAGATCATCTGGGACACCGTCGCCTCGGGCGACGGCGAATACCGCGGCCGCATCTATGCCCCCGACCGCGACAAGGAGTACAATTCCCGGCTCAGGCTCGCGGGCGACCGGCTCACCGTCTCGGGCTGCGTCATGGGAATCTGCCGCGAAGGCGGCACCTGGGTTCGCGTAGAGTAAGGAACGCTCAGGTCCGGCGCGTCTCCCCGCTCCAAAGCGCGAGGAGCGCGCCCGACCCCGCCATTGCCCCCGCGACCAGCCAGAAGGCCGCCTCCGCCCCCGCGCCCAGGCTCAGGCCCAGCACCAGCGCGCCCAGCGCATAGCCCAGATCGCGCCAGAACCGGTAGACGCCGATCGCCGTCCCCCGCCAGGCGGGCAGGGCGATATCGGCCACCGCAGCGCCCAGGTTGGGGTAAAGAAGCGCCATCCCCGCCCCCGTCACCGCGGCCGACCCCATCCACCAGCCCATCCCCGCACCCAGAGGAAACAGCGCGACCCCCGCGCCGCAGAGCCACATCCCCCCGACATTCGGCCAGTAGCGCCCGACCCGGTCCGACAGCCGCCCGGTGAAAAGCTGCGCCACGCCCCAGACCATGCCATAGGTCCCGGTGATCCAGCCGATCCCCGTCAGCCCCACGCCCTGCCCGTAAAGCCAGACCGGCAGCACGATCCAGGCCAGCGCATCGACGAACTTCTCCACCAGCCCCGCCTGCGACAGCGCGAAAAGCCGCCGGTCGCGCCAGGTCATGTCGGCAAAGACCGGGCCCAGCCGCGCAGCCTCGCCCTGCCCAGCCGGCCCGCCTG